>CAMYMO010000119.1 GCA_947259425.1 uncultured Ectothiorhodospiraceae bacterium
TGGATTGAGATGGCGTTGTTGCTGAATGGCCAGGGTACGGCGTTCCTCCGCGGCGCCATCATCTAAAAAGGCAAACGGACGGGCATTGATGATCTCAAGTGCCAAGGGTGATGGCGTTGCTAAATCACGACAGGTGATATTGATTCGTTTGTTTTCGATGCCTTTCAACAATTCAATCAGGCCATCGATGTCCATTAAGTCGTGTAAACAATCTGCCAGAACCTGATCGACCAGTGGATGTTCCGGGACTTCACGCTCGCCGGCAATGTTTTCAAAACAGGCCAGCTGGTCGGGAAAGATCAGCGCGATCAGGTCTTCGGCATTATTACGTTGAAAAGGTGCTGGAACTCGTTTACCAGCACGGTTTCGCGGTACCGCCAGGGCCGTATTGGTGACCCAGCGCCAACGAATCGGAAACATCGGTGCATCCAATAAGGCCTGGATTAAAATATCAGTGACAGTATTGGATTTTAAATAATGTGCAGGTTCATCGAGCGGGAAACTGTGAGTCGGTCCTAACGATAAAATTAAATTGTCTTCGGTTGCTGCGGCCTGCAGTTCAAAGTTAAAACGTCGGCAAAAACGTTTACGCAAAGCCAGGCCCCAGGCGCGATTGATACGTGCCCCAAAAGGTGAATGGATGACAAAATGCATGTCGCCGGTTTCATCAAAGAAACGCTCAAAGACTAAATGGGTTTGCGTCGGGATCACGGTCAATGCGGCCTTCACCGCGGCCAGATACTGCACTAATTGTTCGGCAGCACTTTGTGGTAACGCCTGTATGTCCATTAAATAAGTCAGTGCGACCTCGTGTCCCTGTTCCAGTTTTTTATCCAGGATGTCGCGTAGGCGTGAAACCGCAAACGACAGTTCGTCGCTCCGCCCTGGTCTTTCCCCTAACCAGAAAGGAATATTAGGCGGTTGACCATTTGCATCTTCAACAAATACTCGCCCCTGTTCAATCTTTAAAATTCGATAGGATTGATTGCCCAGTTGAAAAATATCACCGGGCATACTCTCAAAGGCAAAATCTTCATTCAGGCTGCCAACAAAAAACCCTTGCGGTTGCATGATGACGTCATAATCAAACTGATCCGGGATCGCGCCACCATTGAGTAAAGCGGTCAGACGTGCGTTTTTACGCGGACGCAACTGGCCATGCACGGCATCACGATGTAAATAGGCACTGCGTCTACCGCGTCGGGTATGAAAACCTTCACTGAGCATTTTAACCGTCGCCGTAAATTGCTCACGGGTTAAATTTCGATACGGCCAGGCACGGGTGAAACGTTTAAACAGTTCAGCTTCATTCCACTCCTCACTGGCCACTTCCGCTACGATCTGTTGGGCCAATACGTCCAATGGGTGTTCGGGGATATGAATTAAATCCAGTTCATCATGTCGAATCGCGTCGAGCATCGCGGTGCATTCAAGTAGGTCATCGCGCGATAAAGGAAACAGTCGACCCTTTGGCGTGGCATGAATCGCATGACCGGAACGACCGACCCGTTGTAGAAACGTGGCAATGGAACCCGACGAACCGATTTGGCAGACCAGATCAACATCACCAATGTCGATACCAAGTTCCAGTGAGGCAGTCGCGACCAGTGCTTTTAGACTACCTGCCTTTAAACGTTGCTCGGCATCGAGTCGATGTTCTTTGGCAAGACTGCCATGATGGGCGGTCACTGCATCATCGCCCAGACGTTCGGCCAAAGCGGCGGCGGCGCGTTCGCTTAATCGACGGGTATTAACAAAGATAAGAGTCGTTCGATGTTCTTCTGCCAACGCCGCAAGGCGATCATAGATTTCGCTCCAGACTTCATTGGCCATAACAGCTTCCAGTGGCGAGCCGGTGACCTCGATTCGAATGTCGCGTTCACGTACGTGACCGGTATCAATAATCAGGCAGTCTTCTTTACTTGGATGAGTTTGTTTATTTGTCGGTTGGCCAATCAAAAAGTTCGCCATCAACTCAACCGGTTTTTGGGTTGCGGATAGACCAATGTAGACGAGTGCCTGATCAAATCGAGATTTACATAAAGCCGCGAGACGTTGTAGAGACAAACTTAGGTGGGCGCCACGCTTATTCCCGGCCAACGCGTGGATCTCATCAACAATGACCGATCGGACCGTACTTAAAATCTCTCGACCCGATTCCGAGGTCAGTAATATATAGAGTGACTCAGGGGTGGTGACCAGGATATGTGGTGGAGTGCGTTTCATCGCTTCACGTTCGGCGGGAGTCGTATCCCCGCTACGTACCCGCGCGTTGATCGGCACATCGGGCAGTCCCATCTCCAACAGGTTATCGCGGATTCCGTTTAACGGCAGTTCCAGGTTTTTATGAATGTCGTTGGATAGCGCTTTTAAAGGTGAAATATATAATACCCGGGTCTCATCCGGCAGCGGTGAAGCCAACCCTTCGACAAGCAATTGGTCCAACGCGGCCAAAAACGCCGCCAGGGTTTTACCCGATCCCGTCGGTGCGGCGATGAGGCTGGATTGTCCTGCCCGAATGGCTGGCCAGGCCTGTTGTTGCACCTCGGTGGCCTCAGCAAAATGGTCGCTAAACCAGCGACTGACGGCAGGATGAAAATCGATAAGAGACATGTCTGGATCATAGGCAGACAATTGCGTGGGCGCAATGATCGATTTTGGCAAGAGATGTCAGTAGTTATCTAAAACAGGAGCTTATGTCGGGCTTTAATGGCTTGCGTGAGTATATTTATCAATGCGCGCAGATCCATTTTCCCTGGTTGTTCAAATGGGGCTGATTTTTTCTGGTCATAGTAAAAAAATTGATTCAGTGGTTCACCTAGTTTTTGCCTGCTTGAATCAGATACAAAGTGACTCAAGCATTTTTGCGGGGTTATGTTCGGACTTAGCCCTTCAGCATGAGAAATATAATTCAGTGCCGTGCGCATGGCTTGTCGATCTTCAGCGATGGCAAGTTGCTTTAAGGCTAGACGGTAATATCGATAGCGTTTTAATCTAGAAAATAGAAAACGATAGAAAGTGTATAGTATATAGATACCGACCAGGCTAATGAAGAGTAGCAGTAATATACTAATCCAGATATTCAGTGACGCGTAATGTGGCAATGGATATTCTTTCACCTGTAAAGTGCCACGGACAGGATCAAAATTGAGTAATCGAATTGGCTTGAGTCTATGTATACCCTGTTGGGTCGCTTTAAATGGCAATGTGTATTTAATCTGGTTACGTAAGCCATCGACAGTATTAAGATTAGTTTCATATATTGATGGCGGATAAGTTTGTAGTGAGTCAGTACTATTAAGTTGATTATTAATGTCCGGTAGTGAGGAAGATTGCATTTGTGAGCTATTCAATACAAACTCAGTTTTAGCTAGACGGTTTGTTAGATTAAATTGAAACGGTTTGCTATTTCTAAAGGTTAGATCACCAACTGGTACAGTCGCCGGTAAATACAATGGCAGGGCTTTAACCGCCAGGTTAAACGGGGGCGGATAAAAGTGGTGACTAGTTGTGCCATCACGTTTTAATACTAAAGGCGGTAGATTAATCGTGTGCTGCCCCGATTTTAAATTAAACAAGGCAAAACCAGTTTGATATTGAAATAGTTTAGTATTGCTGTGCTTTATTTTTGTTTCTTGTGTAGAAAGCGGCTGTATAACGCTGGAGGATGAATTGGTGTCGTTTAGATTTATGTCATAAAGTTTGAGCGATGATTTGAGTGTATAGATCGCAAGTACCTGCTCACGGACCCAGGGATTGGGATTCGATACTGAATAATCTATCGTTACAGGAAGATTTGATTTGGGATCAATTGCATCGGTCACCATAACCTCAATTGGTTTTGATTTGAGATCATTCAAATGTAATTTGGGAATGGTCTGTTGACCTTTATTATAGGGAAATATGCGGAGCTTCCAGGTTTGT
>CAMYMO010000120.1 GCA_947259425.1 uncultured Ectothiorhodospiraceae bacterium
ACCCCCGGCGGCCAACTGAGTTTGAGTTTTTTACTGGTTGTGGCGACGGCTGAAAATGGTTTCTTCTGTTTGCTAACCACTCGAGTCGTCTTATCGTGTTCATTGGTAACCAGGCTGACCGTGAAGGGTAGTTGTGCATCCGCCATTACCCGATCAGTGAGGGGCGCGGGATCGTCGATTAGCAAGCGAGATTTCACAATGTCATAACGATTGATATCGAACAATACCAGTTCGTGACGGTTGGGTTTTAATTTTATGAGTAAATTGTCCACCACCGCATTGGTTGACACCGTGGCATCGACGGTAGATTTAAAAACAATAATAGGTGGAAATACAAAATCGGGATTAGCCTTGGCGCGTGCATCTACCCGATTGGCAACGGACTGAGTAAGACGATGCACCACGTCGCCGGCATTTGTGGCAAACGAATTATATTTATAGGGATCGAACTCCGGCTGGATTTGCAAAAAAGCAAGCCCACTTAAACCAGGTAGGTTGCCTAACCAGTCTTTAAAGCTGGCCATCGCGGCTGAAGGGTGAATACCGATCGCAGGTGAAACTAGAATCAAGCTACTAGGAATCGGTGCCGTCTTTCCCTCCAGAGCATCCAGCGCGAATTCCAGGGCGAGCGGTGCACCGGTGGAGTAGCCCATGATATGCACCGGTTTGCCCTGCATTTTTTCCCCAAGGTGTCGCATACCAATGCGAACAGCGGCGGCCATATCTTCACGAGTGATATGTCGCAATCCCGAAGGGGCCGTGCCATGGCCTGGCATACGCATAGCCACGACCCAAAAATTATTTTTATTCAAGGCCTTGCCCAGTGTGCGCAGGGCATAAGGTGAATCGGACATACCATGCAGTAACAAGATGGCACCTTTTGGTTTTTTCGTTGTTAACTCGAAGCTGCGATTCCAGTTCGGTGTTTGTGTGCGCGGATCCGCTGCGCTACCGGCACTATAGCGATCCAGCCTGTATTCTGGTCCGGTTTCCGTTTGTGCGTAGACCTTTTCATCCAGTTCCTTGAACAAGCGATCTTCTAATTTTAAGTAATCGGCATAAGTCTTAACTTCCTCGGCCTTGTCTTCAGTAAATTCCTCGGTCAACTTTTCGCTATGCCAGGGCTGCATCGGTACACCACCACAACCATAAAGGGAGGTAACCATCACTAGGACAATGAAACTGGCATAAATGTGAAGTGGTTTATTCATTTTTAGTAATTCTCTTTATCGCCCGGGTGTGAGTACCCAGTAATTAGCCCCCTTGGGCGTTTCAAATTGATAAACCAATCGATGGCGCGGTGTCTTTTCATTATTTAAACGTAAGAATAAGTCATCAAAAAATTCCGGAGTCTCTAAACTGAAGTTATGAAAATTACGGGTTCGATTTACCGGCGTGACATCGACCAGGGTAATCGCTTCCGAATCTTTATCCATCATCTCCACGATGCGGGTGGCTTCATCTAACATACTCGGATTCAGGCTACTCTCGCCCAGGCGGGTGTCGCGATTGATGATGCGACTCATCACCAGGGCGCGGTCATTGGATGAAACATAAACGGTCAGGTCACGGGTCAGTGCATTGATTTCTTGTTTGAATTGATCATCAAATTCCTCACGGCTGACATCGGGCGCCGTTAATACCACGTCTTCAAATTCATATTGCGCATCCGCGAATTCGGGATTTTTATTTAACTCACTGAAGGCCTTGGCGACGACCTGGCCACCCATACTATTGGCAATTAACCAGAGTTTTTTCGGCTGTACATCTCGTACTATCAACTCCAGGGTGTTGGCCAGCTCAACCCCCGACTCGGTGGCCACACTGCGTGCGCGTCGATAGCCGCGCATGGATGAACCCTGATCGCCCGGCCAGTCGAACACCATAATTGGAGAATTAATATCAAGCACATGCCCGAGAAAGGCCGTCTTGCGTAAGGCGGATGGAAAACGCTCTCGAAAGCCATGAATAACGACCAATAACGAACGTCGTGGGGATTTTTGCACCTGTTCTTTTAGTTGTTTAATAAATGCTTCTTGTTGCAGTTTTTGTAACTGTTTAACCCTGATTTCTTCGGTTTGAAACCATTCACTGGGATTAATAAACATACCCAGCCCGACGCTGGGTTCTATTTTGGTATCGTAATAACCAAACTTGAGATTTGCTTCGCGTTCGTTAGTAAAGTTATTTTCTAATTCTTCCTCATTAGCGCCGAGTTTCCGGTTGGTGATAAAGAAATATCGCATGCTGCCCTGCTCACCTAGTTGAGCAACCGTCATGCGCTGAAACAGAAATGACTCAGCCCGGGATAAGGCTGAATCGGTGGAAACATAAACTGCACGGTAAATCCAGACTCCGGTAACAACAAGAAGAAGTAGGATGACCCACAATATGATTTTGGAACGTCGTTTTATTTTTATCATTACCGCGTCCTATTATTCGTAATTATATATTTATTTTAGCCAATTTCATCATTGTCGTTATTAGTCAGTATCTTTTCCTCGACAACGGCATCGTTTGACTGAGTTGTTTTATCATTTTGCGATGGTTTTGTACTGTCCTGCTGCGATGTCGTGGTTATTCCGGTTTTTTTCTTGTCTGGCGGTGTTGTTGATTGCTGATGATCCAGGTTGAGTGGGCGTTTATTATCACCTGCAACATACATGGTTTGTGATGGGAAGGCGAAGTCGATAGCCTCGGCATTAAAGCGTTGCATAATCTGCATATTGATCTGGTGGTCAAACGCGACGCTCTGCCAAACATCCGGTGGGTGAAACCAGTAAACCACTAACAGGTTCAGCGAGTCCGAGTTAAGATTATTGAAATAAACCCGTGGTGGATAATCGGATTGATTAATAGCTTCATTAGGATGAGGCTTACTTGTTTCATTTTTAGCAGTTTCAACAGTTGATGTTTCAGGCACGGCGAGGATCTCACGCAATATTTCCACGGCACGATTAATCTTCTCCGGAGGTGTGTCATAGGTAATGGTGATATTCAGATCGCGGCGGATGTAAGGCCGCCGACCGATATTTTCGACCTCGATCCGCGCGGCTTCATCATTGGGGATAATGATTTCATGGCCGTTTAATGTGCGTACCCTGATAGAGCGCAAGCCGACTTGTTTTATAAATCCTTCATACCCCTTAATCCTTACCCGCTGCCCCACTTCAAAGGGTCGATCCATTGCCAACAACAAACCGCCGAAGACATTCTTCAGGGTATCCTGTGCCGCCAGGGCGATCGCCATTCCGGTGACACCGGCACCCGCCACTAGGGTGGCCAAGGTGAAGCCGATCTTTTGCATGCCTTCCATGACCACAATCACCGAAATAAGAATGCTGAGCATGCGCACACCCAGACGCAGTAATTGTTGATCGATATAACGGCTATCAAACTTTTTTGTCACCAACAGTGCCTCAGTCAATACACTACCGGCTCGATTAATGAGCATGACGATGGCGACCAGTATAATAATTTTGGCGGTAAATAGTGTGTATTGCAGGACTTCACCGGTGATGAACACTTGCTGTTCGAGGAAAGATTTAGCCATGATGATTAGAAAAATCACAACCAGTGGACCAAGGATTTGAATCAGATTTTTTGGCAATTGCCGTTTTTGTTCAGCAAACTTTTTAATGAAATGATGTGAATACCATAGCAACACAATCAATATCATTGTCGTTAATGTCAATAGCAACCATTGCCAAACGGCTTGTCCTAAATAATGATTTTGCATCCAGCCAGGCAGTGATCGAATCAGCCGTACCGGAATCAAAGGCCCGGGAGTCAGGAAGTAATCTTCATATAAACCGGCAATTTGTTCTTGCTCTTTGGCATAGGGGTAGTTTTTAGCAACCTGATACCAGCTTTTTGATTCAGCGACTGTTGCGGATGAGAATTGATAACGCCCTTCAAA
>CAMYMO010000121.1 GCA_947259425.1 uncultured Ectothiorhodospiraceae bacterium
CTTTTAACCGGTCTTCTGCAGGAATATCGAAAAAAAGAATAATTAAACGATGTCCACACCGTCATCCAGTACATTTGATCAACTTTCTGATCAACTAAGCAAAGTTCTCAAACAAATCCATCGCATAGAAGACGGCATTATTGCCTTGCTTTTATTTGCGATGATTTTAATTGCAACATCGCAAATTTTTCTACGTAATATCTTTGACTCAGGTATTATCTGGGCGGATCCGTTATTGCGCATTATGGTGTTATGGTTGGGGCTGTTAGGTGCATTAGCCGCCACCCGCGAAAATAAGCATATCAGCATTGATTTGCTCACCCGCTTTCTGTCCGATTATGGACGGTTATTATCAAAGGCCTTCACGAGTATTTTTTCATCCATTGTCGCTGGCATCCTGTCTTATCATTCGGTTCGTTTCGTTTTCATGGAATACGAAGCAAAAACGACGGTGATCACCAATATCCCCGCCTGGATTGTAGAACTCATCCTACCATTAGCATTTGGTTTAATAGCTATTCGCTTTGCAATTCATTTTGTCATCAGCCTGCGCGAGATACTCGCCCGGAAAAAACAATCATGATCAGTAAACTGATCCTAATCATCATCGCGCTACTTGGCGCACCGCTGTTTATCATCATTGCCGCGAGTGCAATGATTGGCTTTAGCCAGGAAGATATTGATTTAGCCGTCATGCCGATTGAGATCTATCGTATCGCGGACACCCCCATCCTGATCGCAATACCACTGTTTACCTTTGCCGGTTATCTGCTCGGCGAAAGCCATGCCTCTACACGACTGGTCAATTTAACCAATGCATTGATTGGTTGGTTACCTGGCGGGCTGGCCATTATGGCCTTGGTTACCTGCGCCATTTTTACTGCCTTCACGGGCGCCTCGGGTGTAACGATTGTTGCCCTCGGTGCCTTACTTTACCCAGCCTTAAAGGAAGCCGGTTATGGTGAGCGATTTAATTTAGGGCTGATCACCAGCTCCGGTAGTTTAGGCGTTCTGTTTGCGCCCTCTTTGCCACTCATTTTATATGGGGTTGTTGTACAACAGCTCGGTTCAGGTCAATCGATCGCGATTGATGACCTATTTCTTGCTGGGCTGCTACCCGGGTTATTGATGATTGTCATGCTATCGGTTTATAGCATGTTACAAAAAAGAGATACCTTGGTTTTAAAACAAAAAACCGAGCGTATTGACATCAAAAAAGCCCTACGCGAGGCCGTTTGGGAAATACCGTTACCGTTTATCGTCTTAGGGGGCATCTACAGTGGTTATTTTGCCGTCTCCGAGGCCGCAGCGATAACAGCTTTATATGTGTTTGTGGTTGAAGTTCTAATTTTAAAAGAAATCCCACTTGCCAACTTGTCACGTGTTATTCGCGAATCGATGATCATGGTCGGTGGGATTTTAATTATCCTCGGTGTTTCACTTGCCCTGACCAACTATATGATTGATACCGAAGTACCGACGAGGTTATTTGAATCGATTAAATCTCATGTCGACAGTAAATGGACGTTTTTGATTTTACTTAACATTTTTCTATTAGTTTTGGGAATGATGCTGGATATCTTCTCTGCGCTCGTCATCATCATGCCCATTATTTTTCCGATTGCAATGAGTTACGGTATCCATCCGGTTCATCTCGGTATTGTTTTCCTGGCGAATATGCAACTCGGCTATTTCACTCCACCGGTTGGCATGAATCTATTTATCGCCAGTTATCGATTTAATCGACCGGTCATGGAATTATACCGTGCCACCATTCCCTATTTTTTGATATTATTTTTCGCCGTACTCATTATTACCTACTGGCCTGGTCTTACCTTGTTTTTAATCGAATAGAAAAAATAATTAAAAGGATGTTTAGATGAAAACCGCCCCGAATTTATTAATCCATTTACTTTTATCACTTATAGCACTTTCATTTTCCGCATTAAGCTATGGCTCAACTTATGAAGCTGAGATGGTCGACTACAGTTTAAAAGAACTCACTGATATTCGTTTCGTTAGCAAACAACCGGATATTAAAGCGTTGGACATCAGCTTTAATAAAATTAAAGACCTTGGCCCGCTAAGTTCTCTGACAAAACTCGAATCACTGACCATTAGCGGAAACCCAATTAAATCATTAAAACCGATTGAAAATTTAACAACCCTAAAAAGCCTGACCGCCATCTCACGCAATGTCTATAATATCGATGCGTTAAAAAATCTTCATAACCTGGAAACCCTCATCCTTGATGCAACCAATATCAAATCACTTGCACCGTTGGCAGGTCTAACAAACTTAAAAATATTACATTTACGTGATACGCATCGCCTGACAGATATCTCCGCATTAAAAAATTTAGTCCAGCTAAGAGAGCTTCGCATCACTGGCAAAAAGATTAACAACCTTGAAGCCTTATCGGGGCTGACTAAATTACGTATTTTATCGATCGGTGGAGGACAACCGCTGGATCTTGCTCCTCTGAAAAACCTGATCAACCTGCAAGATCTTTTAATCCACTCCAAAAATCCGGACCTCACGCCAATCCGTGATCTGGTTGATATTACTTCACTGCATATTGAATGGAGTCAACTAAAGGATGTGAGCGCATTAGAAAATCTAACCGACTTAAATGAACTCTACATTGGTCACAATAAACTCACCGATATTTCCGCACTGTCCAACTTGAGAGGACTGAACACGTTACGCATCAGCTCGAATAAAATAAAAGATTTATCGCCATTAAAAAATCTTCACACCATTGGCCATCTTGAGATTGGCAATCAAGCCGTGATGGCCGACCAAAAACATTGTCCGCATGGCGAAAATGTTCCAGCTCAACTCAGCCGTTATTGCACACGCTACATCAAAGCGGTTAACGCACAAAAGAAAAAGAAGTGATGTTAAATCAAATGCGTTAATGCAAACATCACGGCCTGGCGACGCACGGCTTCACGCTCGCCGTCGAAAATAACCGATTCGCTTTTAATGGTTGAATGGTTTATATCGGCCCAGGCAAACCAGACCAGACCCACTGGTTTGGTTTCCGTACCGCCTCCAGGTCCGGCGATACCGGTAATCGCCACGGATTGATCGGCCCGGCTGTTTTCTAGCGCACCTTGTGCCATCGCCCTCGCCGTTGCCTCACTCACGGCGCCAAACTCAGCCAGTATTTGACTATCCACACCGAGCATATCCTGCTTGGCCTGATTGGTGTAGGTAATAAAACCACGATCGTACCAGGCCGAGCTGCCGACCACGTCCGTCAACACCTTACCCACCCAGCCCCCGGTACAGGATTCCGCAGTGACTAACCACTTATGTTCAGTTCGAAAATAATCACCGACTTGTTGGGCAAGCTCGTTTAATTCAGTATCACTGGGTAGCATTGATTAAATCCCGCTTTATTATTTGGGTATATAGCTAATAAAATACTATGATAACCGAAATAGACTTTATGTTTTGCTGGCCAGGTCGATACCCTGACTAGGAATTTTTTACGATGAATATCACACCCCATCACAACCTGCCTATTTCTACGGGATTTGAGCGTCCCGGGCATAAACGCGGACCTACGACTGGGCAACCGCAAAAACAGCCCGCCAATAATCCACTGGCTAGTCAAATTGTCCAGTCTCAATTTAATGCAACTGGAAACGTATCGAGCACACAACGCATACGACCCACGGTCAATGCGCAACCGATGTTCGATCAAAACCTGACGCACCGGGGCGCGGAGGCAAAAAATGTCTATCAAGGTGTGGAACTATCAAGTGAGGCCGAGCTAATGCCAAGGTTGAGTGTTATTGCTTAAGCGTTAAGTCGAAATAAAACAAACTCGTCCGTAAGTGATTCAGCTCAAGCTAGCTTTCTAATCTTAATCCAGGGTTTCGCGAATCACTGC
>CAMYMO010000122.1 GCA_947259425.1 uncultured Ectothiorhodospiraceae bacterium
TTCTTTTTATCATTATAGCCGTCATTAAACGCTAATCCATCATCCATAAGCAGTTTTGGAACAGGCTGAAAGCATTAAGAAAATATCAAAATATATCCGACTATTTATTTGTCGACCAATTTTTGAATTAGAAATTACAGGCTAGAGCCCAATCAATTCAGCGTGACCTGCTAGTTCTTTTACCATAGTTAAAAGGTGTGAGGAACTTGTGACGTCTGGATTGTATTCAATAACGACTAAATGGGGTTTATCGGCGGGCATATGCACACTGACAACGCCGTCGATGATTCGCAAGCCATTCTCTACGTTTGTTCGGGTCGTTGCGTCCGTGTCTTTATCGATATGAATCGTGACATCGGTTAGCGTTATATCAGTCATAAAAAATCTCCTCTATAGATATTAATCAAAATAGCACGAGAATTTAAGATTAACATTGAGCTAGATCAATGTTATATAACCCCCGCCCTAGTTACACTATTCGTTTTAGTCTTAATAAAATTAATGTTTATGTTTTTTGTGTTCAATTCTTTCTTCTAGCATGTGTGGCATTTTTGCAGCATATCGTGCCGTAGCCTCAGCCGATAACATGTAGGCCTGTGCTTTATTTTGCTCGCCTGCTTTTTTTGCTTGCTTTGAACGTTGTTTCAACTCTTCTACCAGGGCAATAGTTGCATTTATAATGCTATCGTCTTCGGGATGTTTTTCAAAAACAGCTTTGTGTTCGATATACTCCCCTTTAGCCCAAACCGTTAACATATCAACATTTTTTTCTATGTCATCATAAGCATTAGATTGTTCGAAGCTAAAAGCAGGCCCTTCTTCATCAGCAAAGGCAGTTGTCGCTATTAATGAACCAATTACTATCATTATTGGGGAAAGCTTTTTTAAATGTATCATCGGGTTTCCTTAAACTAGGGATATAAACAAGTGAATTATATAGAATATGGTTTGTTCTCAGGAGATTAAATTGCGAAACGATAAATATTAGTTCGGTTTGCTATCTTTTTTAATGGCGATGGGCAGTACCTCTATCCCCTCTTCTATTAATTCTTTTGTTTGTTCTTCGGTCGCTGTGCCGCGGATGTTACGCTCAGCCTCTTCGCCGTAATGTATTTTTTTCGCGGTTTCCGAAAATTTCTCACCCACATCGTCAAAGTTTTTTGCGATAAACTGTGATACCTGTTGAGCAAGAGCGATTTGCTGTTGTTGTGGGCTGATGTGTTTCTTGTTGGTGGTTTCAATAGTTTCTTTCTGTTTACCAAGATTAATATTGGTCGCGCTGGGTACTTTAACAACATTTTCCGAATCACAGACAGGACAGGTAAGCAGACCAGAAGACTGCTGAGATTTGAATTCATCGTTGTTTTTAAACCAGCCTTCAAAGCTGTGGTCATATTCACATACTAGATCAAAAATAATCATCGAATTAACTTAGTGTCGAGTGGCGGCTATATCCACAACATTGGAACTGGTTGAATTAGACATGGAAGGTGCATTTTTAGTGCTGCGAGTAAAGGTTAATTCGCAATTTCCAATCTGGATAACGGTACCGACTTCGAGTGGCGCTATATCAACACGTTTTGAACCCACGTAGGTGCCATTGGTACTGTTTAAGTCACGCAAGTAGATGGTGCGACCCTGTTGAATAATTTGCGCGTGTTGTCGGCTGATCAGCGGATCATCAATCCTCAAATCATTTTCTCGATGACGACCAATGGTAATTCTCTTTTTGCGAATAAAGTATTCACCCTGGATTTTATCATCTGAACGTATTATCACTTTATAAGATTGACGACGCTCTTCTTTGAAGGTTTGTTCGTTCTTTGGCTTTTCTTCACTATATTTAACACCAAAGGGTTCCCATTGAAGATCTTTAATCGCCGAATCGACCACTTTTGTTGTGATCTTTTTAATATCTTCTAAAAAGGAATAAGTTAATACATGATCAACCAAGACATTGATTAAACGTGGCCGCCCGCCTGTATACGTTTCAATGACCGGAAAAATATCATCTTCAATGTTCACGTTTTTATGTCCGCCAGCGACGGCAAGGCGATGTAATATGTATTTACGGATATCTTTGAGCGCAAGTGCACCTAAATGATATTTAGTATTGATTGTGGAAATAAATTCACTTACCGCAGGATCATCAAAATGTTCACGTAATTTATTTTGGCCAACCAAGTAGATAGTCGAAATCTTTTCATTATTAACCCGCTTTTGCGAAACTTCAAACAAGCGTATCAATGAATCAATCACCAGGTTTTGTGCTTCATCGATAATAATGATGGTGTGTATCTTTTTCTTATGTAGCGCTTCAATTCGTTCAACGATCTGTCGTTGTAAAGCTGAAATGCCTTCTTTTATATTGGCGGTTTCATCTAACTCCTGCAAAATAAGTTGAAACAACTCAACATCCGATAATTGAGTTTGACTCAAACGTATCACTTTATAGTTTTCATCGATACGCGTCAGGAAATGCTGGATTAACATGGTTTTACCGGAACCGACTTCGCCTGTTAATAGCATCAAACCCTGGCGTTTAATCAAGGCGAATTCCATCATCGCATTGGCGTGGGTATGCTCGGGGCTGAGATAAAAGAACTTGGTTTCACACGTCAGGCGAAATGGGTGTTCTTTCAAATTGAAGTAGTCGTAGTACACGTTAATGCTTACCTGGTCTGGAGACGCTAATAATACTGTATGTAAACGTTCTTTCGTATAAAACAAGGTCATTTAAACCGTTAAAAACCTCGATTTATTGCTATTTCAAGCGGCCAAACTTGATTGAACTTTAAATATAACTTCTAAGTGATTGTTAGTAAAGCAAATATTGATAAATACTACAAACAACCGAACTTGCTAGGCGAGCCAATCCTATCTCAATGACATTACCGGATCATGGCCGGGTTAAATAGCAGATCCACACCAAATGGCACGAATTTAGTACCAAACGGTGCGGTTATTGGGGGTAATACGGATAATAACATTTATTTGAACATGGTGCTGGAGTTGAATCTTAGGCTGTTCGTTGCGTCAATATACAGCTTATTTATTGTCTCCAGCCTCTGCCAGGCGTTTCTCATCGTTGACCCACCAGTCATGCATCGCAAGGAACATTTTCTCCAATGCCAGTGCGCGTTGAGTGGCGGTGTATTCAACTCGTGGCGGGACTTCTGCATTCACCTTGCGTGCGACCAGGCCGTCTTTCTCAAGCGCCCGGAGTTGATTGGTCAGCATGGTCTGAGTGATGCCATCTATCTGCCGCCGTAACGCATTAAATCGCTGCATCCCCTGGAAAATTAATATCTGCAGGATAATCAGCTTCCATGAGTTACTTCATTTGATTCGTAACTTATTCGCATTTTTTAGACCAAATACCGGAATCGCTCCGATTTGGTTAAGCAAGTCTTTATAAGAGGGATCAGGGCTACTGATTCAAGATGTTACTCTATATGTTCATTCTATTCTCAGTGAAACAATAATGCACCACAAAAACAGAACACGTAGCAATAACCCGGTTAAATCCCTTGCTTCAAGTGATTACGGATTACGTTAGTAGGCCAAACATCACAAGACCAACATCCAGTTGCGAGAGAAGTGAAAACGCTGTGAGAACATTCTCACAGCGTTTTATATATTCTAACTACATTAATTTACTGTAACGTTACTGCGAGAGTTGGCGTTACATTACCCGGGCAACCGACAATCTGGGTACCACCTATGGTCGGTCCAGTCACTGTCACCGTGATCGTTGCAGTGGTAGCTTGAGCAGTTGCGGATAAATTATTTTCCAAAATAAAAGCTATCTCGGTAGGACCACCTAGCCCATCTGGTACAGTAAAGTTTGTATTACCTGACAAGCGGCCTGCACTTGTTGCCACTCGAATTGTCGTACCGGGCA
>CAMYMO010000123.1 GCA_947259425.1 uncultured Ectothiorhodospiraceae bacterium
TGAGCACTCATGGGTGGAATGTCCGGTATGTCATATGCGCGTTGATGAATGGACAGCCAGCTTCAAGATGAGCTATCAAAAGAATCATTACTCTTTTTGCTCAGAGGGGTGTTTTGAACATTTCAAGTCTGATCCTCATACCTATAGCATTAAATCATGATACTCGTAATATTCGATAGCTAAAAAAATGATGTTGTTTAATAAAATTTAGAGATAGATAAGATAACTGATTGAAATAGTAGAGTTTTTTGGCGTTTAAGTTTAGATTAAAACCTATGTCCTACACATAGGTTTTAGTTTGAACTTTTCGTAGAAATATACGTCTATTTAGTGGTATTTTTGTTTGTGTCCCATTGAAGATAGGCTACAATCACTACATGAAAACACCTCGAACACATCGCATTGTCTTACTACTGATCGTGGCATTGGTGTTTTCGCCTTTTCTAAGTTTCAATGCCTCACATGCCATGATGCAAGAGGCACCTGATGATCAAATGCCCACTAAATCCGTTTCAACATCATCCAAATGCCATCAGGGTTCAGAAAGTCATGAGTGTAAACACTGCTCGGCTGCTAGTCACGTGAGCTGTCAACATCAGTCAGGTGACACTTGTGATAATAGTTGTGGTCATAGCGTGGTATCGCCCGCGATGACAAGCCAGGTATTTAATCATGCTTTTTATCATCAACAAAACCAGGTTACCCTTCAGCAACATGCTATAAGTATCATCCTCGATACTGATCTACGCCCACCTCAAAACGCCTAATACAGTTTCAGTTTATTCAATGAACGCTAATTTGTTTAGCGTTGGTTATCTGTATTAGGAGATCATTATGAAAGACAAGTCATTAGACTCTAATCATGACGTAGTTACTGACGTATATACGGCATATGAAGAGGATACAACCACTGATCCGGCTATTGTGACACGGCGTAATTTTCTACGCGGTGTTATCGCGGGTACGGGTACAGCCGCTTTAACGGCAGGTGCGACCGTGATCGCTCGCGCACAGGAAGTGGAGCAGTCTCTACACGCGGGCCATCAGATGGATAAGTACGGCAGTATGATGTTCATGAAGGACCACAGTGGTCATATGATGGGCGGTGCCATTGAACCGCCTGGCTCACCAGCCGATTCTGAGGTGAACTATAAAGAATTCGATATGGATATCCGAATTGTCGAACATGAAATTTTACCGGGTATAAAAATCCACATGTTGGCCTTTAATGGACAAGTACCTGGTCCGGAGTTTCATGTCAACGAAGGTGATTGGGTTAAAGTTAACTTCACGAATAACACCGAGGAAATGCACACGATTCATTGGCACGGCATCGTCTTGCCATACACTATGGATGGTGTTCCGATGGTGACCCAGGATCCCGTCCATCCGGGCCAAACTTTTGTTTATCGTTTTCAGGCTAAACCATCGGGTACCCGTTGGTATCATTGCCATTGGGGTACACCATTGCATGCTTCTCATGCTATGCATGGTGCCTTTATTGTGCATAGGAAAAATGAACCGCTTAAAAAGCATTTCCCCTACAAACGTGATTACACCTTAATGCTTGAAGCCTGGGACATTGATTTTGCGCGAGAGGAAATCAATGAAATATTACATGGCATGAAAGAAGTTAATTCTTTGATGGCGAAAGGGCAGTTAGATTATAAGACACATGGATTCTTTAAGGACTACAGTGAATTTAAAAAATCTGTCGAATCTAAAGAATACATTGCTCCGTACTTGCAAAGCCGTTCAAATGGAATGCATATCAATCATAATTTCTTTGGCATTAATGGCAAATCTTATCCAGCCACTAAACGCATTAGCATCAAGCAAGGAGAATGGATACGCGTTCGATTAATTAATGCCAGTGGATTATCGCATCACATGCATTTGCATGGGCATGATTTTTGGTGGGTGTCGCAAGATGGAAATGATCTGCCAGAGCCTCGTAAGTTAAATACTATCCACGTCGAACCCGGTGGTACATACGATATTATGATCTTTGGTGATAATCCCGGTTTTTGGACGTTCCATGATCATAAAACGACCCATGTAACCAATAACGGTATTTATCCAGGCGGTATGTTAACAGTATTGGCTTATGAAGACTTTGAGCCAACCTACGTTCCAACTGTGTCGGTAGACCAATAATCGCGAGGTAATGAAAATGAAACGTTATTTACTCTCTGCCATCGCACTGTCTATATCCGGCGTGATGAGCACAAATAGTTATGCATTAGAAGTCGATCGTCCAGTCAAACCTCGTGTCACTGTAGGTGGACGTATCATAGCAACGTTAGACGCGTATGACTGGGACTCGAATGCAACTAAAGAAGATGAAATTAATACTGAAGATTCCACCATTATGATGCGATTTGATAAACGCATGTTTGAAAATGGTGTCGCGGGATCGGTTATTGCTTTTAAAGAAAACGATGACAAAGTGGTGTTTAATCAGCTTAATGCCTTTTATTGGAATCAAGACTTTCAAACCAGAATAGGTCGAACACGTTTAAGGAATTTTATGATTGAGTTCCCGCTGGTCCGTGAAGACGATGATTTTATTACCTACACCCATGTTGGTAATGCTTCATCTAATGATGAATTTGATCAGAAGTATGCCGATTTACTTTCATTTGACTGGTTTGTTGATAGGAAAGTGCAATCTTTAGGGTTGTGGGCCGGAACGCGACGCAATGGAGCTGGTGCAACCGCCCCGGACGGGCTTGATTCGTATGGTATTAGTTATATCTACGAACAACCTGAGCCTTATCAATACCTGAAAACAATTCGGCATGCAGGTATTGCATTGGATTCGCAGAAGGTGACCATTGGTAGTAGTGACGAATGGATGAATGCTTTTATTGGTGGCATTGAATTTAATCTGAATGACAACGCACAAAGTAACTGGTCGATGGCGCTTCAAACCATTATCAATGAAGGTGCGGGTACGATTAACTCTGCAGATATTGCTCACAGTAACCCTGACGCAACAATGAACCGTGCCAGAGCAAAATCAAATGCACTGGTTGCCAGTATACGTTACACACGGCGCCCTAATTTACTTACCCGCTGGCAAACAGCATTAAATATCGGATACAAAGATTACGGTGATGTAAATGATGCTGAACAATGGAGTATTGCTCCTAACATCGTGTATCGGCTAGGGCAGGGTGTTGATTTGCTTGGGCAGGCTGTTTACACGGATTACGGTTCAGGTTTAGGCGGTGGCAGTGATACTACTATTCAGTTTGGTATCGCATTTAGTTTAGAAGCAACCTATAACGATAACATCGGTGAACGAGATTCCATTCTTAATCTCGAGCACGGGTACATTAAATAAACGAGGTGGTTATTATGAGAATTTACCAAATATTTATCATGGGAATAGCACTGTCACTCAGTTTATTCTCCATAGCTGAAGAAAATACTGACCATACGCAACACGAATCGCATAACAAGGCTAAAAGCAGTTATGTGGAATCAAAACCAAAAAGTGGCTTGACTGTGCTGTCAGAAATACCAGGAAGTGGGAAAAGTCGTGAAGCGGGTTTTGATGATCGTTATGCAATGGAGCCGACATCCGCCTTGGATAATATATCTGACCTTTGCGCAAAAGGATCACGAGGGTTGATTATGTTGGATCGACAAACCTTAGAGAAATGTGGCGGTACACTCAAGGGGTTACCTGCACGGCATGATGATAAGAAGCAGGATTCACAAACTTCACATCAGCATTAATGAGCAAGGTGGGCACTTATAAGTGCTCGCCCTCTATTCATAATTATTGAATATGGAGAAATATTATGTACACCGTTAAACAAGTCGCAAAACAATTAGACGTCTCAACAGAGACGATTCGATATTACACACGAATTGG
>CAMYMO010000124.1 GCA_947259425.1 uncultured Ectothiorhodospiraceae bacterium
GCGATGACTTCGACCCCGAAACGTTGTAAGGCAATGATCACTTCTTTACCGAGTTCGCCACTACCAAGTAGCATAACTCGAGTGGCATTGGTCGATAACGGCGTACCGATTCTCATTTTTGTTCCTCCAGGTCGATCTGTTCACGCATGCGCAGATAGTCTTCATCACGGAATTCATTCACGACTTCCATCACATTCGTCTTTTCTACCCCGAGTCGAAATAAAACGGTTGCCGCCAATTGCAGGCTCGATTCCAGCGTTTCAGGAATGGTAGTCTCAACCCCCATCTCATGTAAGTGTTTCGAATCGACGTCATCCCTGGCGCGGGCAAAAATGGGTAGTCGTGGGCATTCGGTATGGATTGCGGTAATCGCTCGTTCGACCGCTAACGGTTGATCCAGGGTAATGACCGCGAGGATAGAATTTTTAGCGCCTAATAATTTTAATACGTTTGGGCGCGACACATCACCAAAGTAGACTGGTCGTGCTTGATCATGGGCTTTTTGCACGACAACCGGATTATTATCTATCGCAATATAAGGGATGCCACCGGCCTCTAATACTTTTGCGACCTGCTCACCAAAGCGGCCGAAGCCGGCGATTAAAACCGTATCCTTGGTTTGTGGTGCGTGATGGGCATGCATTTTATCTTCGAGGGTATCATCGATATTCTTCTGTGTTAGACGTTGTGCAAGATTAAATAACAAGGGGGTGACGATCATGCTGACGACAATGGCAAGCAGAAGTACGCTATGTTGTTCACCCGTTAGTAAGCCCTCTCTGCTGGCTAATGCGAAGATGACAAAGCCGAATTCACCGGATTGTGCTAGATAAAATGTAGCGCGCAAGGCCGTGGCGTGTTTCGCCCTGAAGAGGCGTGCGAGTGGATAGATGATCAACATCTTGATGGATAGTAATATCAAGACGATGACGATAATTCTAAGCCAGTCATCGGAGAGTAGGGTGATGTCGATGCTCATGCCGACCGACATGAAAAACAACCCTAACAATAGCCCCCTGAAATGTTCGACGTCGGCGGTGATTTGATGACGAAATTCAGAACCGGATAACAACACACCCGCCAGAAATGCGCCTAGCGCCATCGATAATCCAACCGCATCCATCAACCAGCCGGTACCGATGACGAGCAAAACGGCGGTGGCGGTAAAGACTTCATGATTACCTGAGGCGGCGATGTGTCGTAGCATCGGTTTGACCGCATAGCGACCAATCAGAATAACCGATAACAATGCACCTAATCCCAGCATTAGCCCGAGGCTAACATCTTTACTCACATTTTCGGATTGTGGTGCCAGGGCACTGACCATGAGCAGCAAGGGGACGACGGCAATATCCTGAAAGAGTAAGACCCCGAATGACATTTGCCCTTCTTTGGTCTGTAAACTACCTCGTTCAGTCAGCAGTTGTAAGACAAAGGCGGTCGATGAAAGTGCAAGACCAAAGCCGATGACGATGCTCGCGCGCGTATCAATGCCAATGCCATAGGCAATGACGGTAATGACAATGCCAGTCAGAATGACTTGCAGTAGTCCAATACCAAACACCAGATGGCGCATGTTCCACAGCCGTTGAGGTTTTAATTCCAGGCCGATAACAAATAATAAAAACACCACACCCAGTTCGGCGATATGCAGCATTTCTTCTACATTTTGAACCATCGCCAGAATATGCGGCCCAACAATCAAGCCTGCGGCCAGGTATCCGAGAACAGAACTCAGGCCTATACGTTGGCAAATCGGAACGATGACAACGGCAGCCAGCAATAAGAATAAAATATCGATTAACATCAACTCAGGTCCAATAGAGGTGAGGCCGGAGCTTAAATTATACGTTTTTTTAGGAAAAACGCCCCTGTTTCGTGAGCTTGATTGCCGCTTAGGCTGTTAAAGTTTGACCAATCTGACTTAGTGTCAGTCGTTTATGTTGTATAGTAATACTACAGTATCAAAGGATATTTGGGTAATGAGGAAAGGACGGTTTAATTCGCTAAATCTGAACCAAAACCATTATTTGGTTTTGGCGGTTATTTTTTTAGTTTCGATGTATTTGGTTGGCTCTGTTCATGCCGGCGATGATCTCCACCAGTATTTTATCGATGAACCGGTTTTTGGTGGTAAAAGCCGGATCATTGAAGCTGGGCGAGAAAATAAAGAGTTAATTGTGCTGGTACATGGTCTGGGGGATCGAGCAGCGGATACCTGGAAGAGCACGATTCCACAATTATCGAAAAAGTATCATGTGCTGGCTTTTGATTTACCCGGCTTTGGTCAATCTTCTAAATCGAACCAACTGTATTCGCCCGATAATTACGTCGCTTTTATTCAGTATGTTGTGCGTCAATCAGGCCATGAATCACTTTTATTAATGGGGCATTCGATGGGCGGCAATATCGCGTTACGCTATGCGGCTACCTATCCCGATAAGGTAAAACGACTTATGCTGATTGATACGGCCGGGGTATTGCATCGTATTACCTTTGCAAATTATTTAACCCATTTTGGTGTTAAATTAATGCCGCAGCTGAATACTCAACAAGGTGAAGGGATTCGCTCTTTGGCCGGGGCACTATTAGGTGAGTTAGCGCGACGCCATAATTATTTTGAAATGGGGGAGCAAATGGTGCTTAACGATCCGGCGCTGCGTCAAAATGTATTAGGCGGTAACCCATCAACCATCGCCGCCTATGCGATGAGTATGACGGATTTTTCAGCCTCACTCAGCTCAATGAAAGTCCCGACGCTTATTTTATGGGGTGAAAAAGATGAGGTTACGCCAATACGGACCGCGAAGGTCCTGGCGACGAATCTAAAAAATTCCGGCTTAGTTATTATTGGTGGTGCCGGACATATCCCGATGACCGACAAACCCCGGGAATTTAACTGGTGGCTGACGAAGTTTGTTAGTGGCACCGACGCTGAATTTAATAACGTACTTAAGCAACAACAATATAAAATCAATACAGAACAACCAATTTCCAGTAAACGCATTGCGAGCTGCAAGAACAATTCACAAACCCTTTTTCGAGGGGATTATCGACTGATTACCATTGAAAATTGTCGTGGTGTTGAGATTGATTCGGCTCGAATCCAGAGCCTGACGATACGCAACAGTCAGGTGACGATGAATAATAGTTATATTAGCAGTCCTGGCAAGGCCATGTTGGCGATTAATTCTGATATCGAGATTAATGGTTGTAAGATTAATGGGCAACCGGCGATTGAATTTAAAAAGACCCCGATGGACATTGCGGGTTCATGGTTAAGTTCAGCCGGCACTGCACTGAAGAATACTGATGCCCCCCCTTCTGAGCGAAGACCACGTCCGGGTCCCATACCGGGTTTTGATGAGAACGAAACGACCTTGATGTTTTCCGTATCGCATTTGAACTCAAAATATTTTGATAAGAAATTACATGGCCCGGTTAATTTTTTGCCAGAGCAGGCGTGGTAGATTTTTAATAAAAAAAATATCTTAGGATATTTACTGAACTAATATTTCCGTCATACCCGCAGGGCACTTTTCCCGAGAAGTCGGGAATCCACAGCTATAGTTAGATTCCCGAACTCTCGGGAAAAGTGCCCTGCGGGTATGACAAGCATGACAGGTATGACGCGGAATAATAATATAACAGGGATTAATAAAAAAAGGCCGCTAAAGCGGCCTTTTTTAGATTACTTATAAAGTTTTTATGGCGTAAAAGATCTTAACACCATAGTACGCATTTCATTCGCGCTTTTATCCATGTACATCCGTTTTACTTCGCCAATACCCTCACAGAGCCATGATACCTGTTCGGCATTTGGAATAATAAAGCTTGAAGTGATGCTGGATGAGACCTTGAGGCAATTGTTGTAGGTTCCAGC
>CAMYMO010000125.1 GCA_947259425.1 uncultured Ectothiorhodospiraceae bacterium
ATTTAAAAGATATCTGGCCCAGCTCCAGTGAATTACAAGCGGTGGTCAGTGAAAACGTCAGTCGTGATCAGTTCAGTGGCACCTACGCGGACGCCTTCAAGGGCACCGATCGCTGGCAAACCCTTAAGGCTGGGAGTGGTAAACAATTTGGTTGGGAGGCGGATTCTACCTACATTCAAAACCCACCCTACTTTACCGGCATGAGCGCTGAACCGGGTGCGGTTAAACCCATTTTTGCCGCACGCGTACTGGCCTTGCTTGGTGATTCGGTGACCACGGACCACATTTCACCGGCTGGCGCGATTAAAGCTGATAGTCCGGCCGGAAAATACCTGCAAGATAACGGTGTTGATGCTCAGGATTTCAACTCATACGGTTCACGCCGTGGCAATCATGAAGTGATGATGCGCGGCACCTTTGCCAATATTCGTCTGCGCAACTTACTGGCCCCGGGTACAGAAGGTGGCGTGACCTTACATCTACCTTCACAAGAGCAGATGTCGATTTACGATGCGGCAATGAAATATCGCGACGAGGGTTTTCCTTTAGTGGTATTGGCGGGTAAAGAATACGGCTCGGGTTCCTCTCGAGATTGGGCGGCTAAGGGTCCAAACTTATTGGGTGTGCGTGCGGTCATCGCAGAAAGCTATGAGCGTATCCACCGTACCAACCTGGTCTGCATGGGCATTTTACCTTTGCAATTCAAAAATGACGAAAGTGCCAAATCCCTGGGCTTGACTGGTCATGAACTGCTCACAGTGGGTGACATACAGGATGGGACAGCAAAACAAGTCCAAATAACGGCGGTCGCGCGCGATGGCAAAAAGAAAGTCTTTAGCGTGAACGTCCGTATCGATACCCCTCAAGAAGTGGAATATTACAAACATGGTGGGATTTTGCACTATGTCCTCAGGCAACTGTCCGCTGCTTGATAAAATCTCGCTAAAATTAAGTTCGAAAGGAAAGCCCGTCATACCAAGTGCTAAAAGTGTGACGGGTTTTCCGCTTTCAATCATAAAATAATCAATCTGGTACCTTGATCACATCCTGGCTAAAGCCCATATATTGTATTGCCGATAGAGAAAATGTCAGCAAAGCAATATTTATTAGCAAATAGCGAGGTAATAAGCAGTGAGAACTCCGATTTACGGCCCAGCAATAGGCTCACATTTAGGCAAACCCATTTTTTCAACGATTGAATCAGAAGAAGGCAAGTTTGTTTTTGATCGTTTAGCCGAGTGCGATAGAGATGGTTGCCCACTTCAACAGTTGGCTAAAGCTGAACTCATGGTGAATCCAGGTTTAATTTATCGTCCAGCCTAAATCAAGCCATCCTGATATAAGACAGGTGTGAGATCTTTCACACCTGAGCAGTAGGTGATTTACGTTCAATCATCTTCCCCCCGTAAAGTTATTAGCCCTTATCCCCAATTTCGTGCAGAAATGTTAGAATCCTGTTCTTATCAATATAGACAGGTACGACATGACGCCCTTAACCTCACTTACCGCCGTTTCCCCCATTGATGGACGCTATGCGGCTCGCAGCGAAGTCCTCCGTGATTTATTCAGCGAATATGCACTGATTAAACATCGTGTTATTGTCGAAGTACGCTGGTTACAACATCTCGCCGCTGAAAACAACATTCCTGAAGTCCCTGCTTTTTCAAAAGACGCCAAAGCCTTTCTGGATAAAATCATTAGTGATTTCGCGGTAGAGGATGCACAAAAGGTAAAAGACATCGAACGTACAACCAATCATGATGTAAAAGCGGTTGAGTATTTTTTAAAAGATGTCATTAAAGAAAACGCTGAATTGAATGCCGTGAGTGAATTTATTCACTTTGCCTGTACTTCGGAAGACATCAATAATCTCTCACATGCGTTAATGCTCAAGGGCGCGCGCGATACCGTGTTACTGCCGTTGATGAATGATCTGGTAAAAAGCTTAAACGCACAAAAAAATCAAACCAAAGATCATTCCATGCTGGCTCATACACATGGCCAACCTGCCTCGCCTACAACGGTCGGTAAAGAGTTTGCCAATGTTGTCTTTCGTTTAGAACGGCAGATAAAACAACTTAGCAATGTTGAAATTTTAGGAAAAATTAACGGCGCCGTCGGCAACTACAATGCACATACTGTTGCCTATCCGGAAGTCGACTGGCCCGCTTTTTGTGAATCCTTTGTCACCAGCCTGGACATCAACTTTAATCCGATGACAATTCAGATCGAGCCACATGATTATATCGCCGAATATTTTCATGCGGTGATACGTTTTAATACTATCTTATTGGATTTTGATCGTGATATCTGGACGTATATTTCGATGGGTTACTTCAAACAAAAAACCATCGCTGGCGAAGTTGGTTCTTCAACCATGCCGCATAAGGTTAACCCAATCGATTTTGAAAACTCCGAAGGAAACATTGGTATTGCCAATGCCCTCTTCGAACATCTGGCCATGAAACTTCCAATCTCACGCATGCAACGCGACCTGACCGACTCAACCGTATTAAGAAATCTGGGGGTTGGTATTGCGCATTCTTTGATCGCC
The DNA here is from genome assembly GCA_947259425.1 of uncultured Ectothiorhodospiraceae bacterium. Taxonomy (GTDB): domain Bacteria; phylum Pseudomonadota; class Gammaproteobacteria; order UBA6429; family Thiohalophilaceae; genus SZUA-24. The sequence goes on from CAMYMO010000125.1 coordinate 2,555, forward strand.
TATCACTCAACCTTACGTGGGATATCGAAACTGGAAGTGAACGAAAATGCCCTGCTTGCCGATCTGGAACAAAACTGGGAGGTATTGGCCGAGCCCATTCAAACGGTCATGCGTCGTTATGCGGTACCCGAGCCCTATGAGAAATTAAAAGCCTTAACACGTGGGCAACGCATTACAAAGGCAAGTATGCATGAATTTATCGATACGCTTGAAATACCTGATACTGAAAAACAACGCCTGAAAGCGCTCAGTCCAGCCAGCTACATTGGTCTTGCCAAGTCATTAACCTGATACGAACAACAAATCAGAGAGATCAACACGCTCTATCAGGACATGAAAGTTTAAATAACACTGGTAACCCTGAGTAATTCGATTATAATTTTTAGAATCAAGATGGAATTGTGAGCGCTGATATTGTGGATGATGAATTAGACGTTGCTGAGAAAATTGAACATCGGTTAGGTGAATCCGCTGACGATATTCAGGTCGACTCAAGCCAACAAAATCATGAACTCGTCGTCGAACTGGTTTCACAGGCCGCCAAAACGATTGATATTTTTACTCGCGACATGGCATCTCGAATTTATGATAACGCAGATTTTATTGCCGCTATCCGTAATCTTGTCGTGCGGAATGATAAATCAAAAGTCAGGGTATTGGTGATAGACCCGGATAAAACGATTAAATCAGGTCATCGTCTCGTCGAGTTGGCTCGTCGACTAAGCAGTTCAATCGAAATTCGCCATGTGCATGTTGATTACCGAGCCGATTCCCAGTCATATCTTATTGCCGATGGCCGCGGCGTCCTGCATCGCAAACTGGCTTCCCGATATGAAGCCATCATTAACTTCAACACCCCTCTTTTCGGTCGAGAGTTATTAGGTCATTTTAATGAGGTATGGGAACATAGCCAGCCCGTTTTGGATTTTAAACGTCTTCACATTTAATCAACTCGATTTATGAAAAAAATATTAACGATCTTTTTATTCTTTGTGTCCATGAACGCATGGTCAGACATGCTTATCGAGACCATTCAATTATCGCACCGTAGCGCCGAAGAAATTATTCCGATTGTACAACCCCTGTTGGATCCTGAAGGCAGTCTTACCGGTACTGGCTATAAGCTTATTATTAAAAGCACCCCGAATAACATCAGTCAGATTCGCACGATGCTAAAAGAAATTGATGTTAACCCTAATCAACTTAAGATCTCTGTATCGTATCAGGATCAATCCAAACAAAACGAACGTGGCGGTTCCGTCTCCGCACAGGTAAAAGGAGATATTGGTAGTGTTGAGGTGGGTGATCCGAACAACCAACGCGAT
>CAMYMO010000126.1 GCA_947259425.1 uncultured Ectothiorhodospiraceae bacterium
GTCTCTTTCCGCATCTCCTATATATAAGCATGCTTGCGGACTCGTGCCACATTGCTCGGCGGCATAGAGAAGTGGCTCTGGGTCAGGCTTTCTTTGGACAAGAGTATCACCACTGACAATGCTACAGGCCTGGGTGTTTAATCCTAATGCCTGCATGAGTGGGTCGGTTAACCAACTGGGTTTATTGGTAACGATGCCCCAATTTATTCCCTGTTCAGCGAGTTGTTCGATTAACAATTTAATGCCATTAAACAGGATAGTGTGAGTGGCAATATCTTGTTTATAGAATGCTAAGAGCTCATTTCTCAATGGTTCGAAGTCGGGATTTTTGTCGTTTAATTGAAACCCAAGTTCGATTAAAGCTTTGCCGCCGTGGGAGACGACAGGACGAATTTGTTCAAGCGTTAGCGCTGGTTTTTGGTGTGCGGCTAAGGTTTGATTCAGTGCATGAGCGAGATCGGGCGCGGTATCGGCAAAGGTTCCGTCGAGATCAAAAAGGACAGTTTGTATGGGTTGCGCCGACATCGAGCTTAGCTATCTTTTTGGCAATGGACCAGATAGTTTACGCCCACATCATAACCCAGGCTGTATTTCTTGCTAAATGGATTGTAGGTCATTCCAGTGATTTCACGTACATTTAGATTGGCTTGTCGTGCCCAGTTGGACAGTTCGGAGGGTTTAATAAATTTTTGGTATTCATGTGTACCACGTGGAAGCATGTTTAAAATATATTCGGCACCTACAATGGCAAACAAGAATGACTTTGGATTACGGTTTAACGTCGAGAAGAATAGATGTCCACCTGGTTTGACCAGATGGGCGCATGCCTCGATAACAGAAGCAGGTTGCGGGACATGCTCTAACATTTCCATACAGGTCACTACATCGAAGTGTGCTGGATGTGTTTTTGCAAAACTTTCGGCAGTACTTTGTTGGTAGTCCACTTCAACATTGGATTCATGCTGATGAAGACGTGCGACCGCAAGTGGTGCCTCACCCATATCAATACCAGTTACCTGGGCATTTTTTGCGGCCATGCTTTCAGCTAAAATGCCGCCACCACAGCCAACATCGATGACCTTTTTATTCTCTAAACCTGCTCGACGATTAATATAATCAAGTCGCAAAGGATTAATTTCGTGTAAGGGTTTAAATTCACTATTGGGGTCCCACCAACGGGCCGCCAGCGCTTCGAATTTGTTGATTTCATTTGCATCAACATTGCTATTTGAGGAGGGTCTCGACATGTCTTCAAGCATAACGAAATATGGGGCGTTCGATAAGCATTATCTTGTCCCGTTTAGGAGCTAATTTTCTTCTGCCAGTGGCGGGCAGTCTGGCTTAACTCATTGATATCCAGGGTTAATAAAGAATGTTCGTTAATAATTTGTTTGCCGGCGACCCAGACATCACTCACTTGCTGACGATTAGCACTGTAAACTGCATGTGATATCGGATTGTACAGGGGCAACGACTCGATGTTATCAATCTCTATCGCAATTAAATCAGCGGATTTATCAACTTCGATCGAACCGATGTGGTCGTCAAGTCCCAATGCCTTGGCGCCGTTAATCGTGGCCATTTTTAATATCTCAGCCGCTTGTCCGGATGATGCATTTTGTGCACTACCCTTGGTTAATAACGCGGCTGTGCGTAGTTCGCCGAACATATCGAGATCATTATTGCTCGCGGCGCTATCGGTGCCGATTGCGATGTTCAAGCCTGCCTCAGCGAGGCTTGAGGTTGGGCAGAAACCGCTGGCTAATTTCAGGTTTGATTCCGGGCAGTGAATAATATTTACCCCAGCTTCAGCACAGAGAGGGATTTCATCTGGTTCGAGATGGGTCATATGTACGGCCATCAACCGCGGTGTCAATAAACCCAGTTTTTGCAGACGTTCTAAGGGACGCAGCTTGTATTGTTTTAATGATTGTTCGATTTCGTCATTGGTTTCATGCAAATGAATATGAATCGGCAGGTCCAGTTCTTCGGCTAAGGTCGCAATCTGTTGTAGGGGCTCATCGCTCACCGTATAAGGTCCGTGAGGCGCAAACATGGTTTTAATTAAAGGATTACCGCGAAGCTGATCATGCACTTGCAGTCCTTTTTGCAGATAATCTTGCGCATTCTGTGCATAGGCAGAAGGAAAATCGATGCTAATTAATCCAATCGTGGCTCGTATACCCGATTGTTCTGCTGCGCGAGCGGTGCTCTCCGGAAAGAAATACATATCTGCAAAACAGGTCGTACCACCGCGTAGCATTTCGGCGCAGGCCAATAACGCACCATCGTGTACAAAGTCACTCGTAACCCATTTTTGTTCAGCAGGCCAGATGTGATCCTGTAGCCAGTTCATTAACGGCATATCATCGGCATATCCGCGGAATAAATTCATCGCGGCATGGGTATGTGCATTCACCAGTCCCGGCATCAGGATATGGTGATCGAGCTCATGAGTTTTACGAGCGGTATATTTTGCGTTGGCTTCGTTAACCGGCAATATGTCAAGAATACGGCCAGCTTTTATGATGATGCTGGTGTTGCTCAAAACCTGATTCTCAGGGATGACCGGGATGACATGGGCGGCATTTAATTGTAAATCAATCTCCATGGTGGTGAGTGTGAGTTAAGATAAATTTGGTTGCAAGATTTTCTTATATTTAACACAATCGAATCATGCAACGAAAATACGACTCGATTCGCCCAATTAAATGGGAAAATGATCAGCTGGTTTTACTTGATCAACGTCTCCTACCTGCAAAAGAGCATTACTTGCAATACGAGGATGTCATTGATGTTGCTAACGCAATAACCGAGATGGTCGTTCGAGGTGCTCCGGCCATTGGGGTGACGGCGGCCTATGGGGTGGTCCTGGCGGTACGAAATCAAAATCCAGAACAAAACAGTAACTGGCAAAGTGATGTTGAAGTGGATTTAAAGACTTTAGCGGATGCACGGCCGACAGCGATTAATTTGCGTTGGGCCATTGATCGCATGCGTAAAGTGATCGCGGCGCTAAAACCAGGAGAAGAACCGATTGAAATACTCCTGCAAGAAGCAAAGTTGATACATCAACAAGACATCGAAGCAAACTATAAAATAAGCGACCTGGCCGCGGAGATGCTGGAGATTAATAGTACCGTGATTACGCACTGTAATGCAGGTGCGTTGGCAACCGGAGGTTATGGGACCGCACTCGGCGTCATTCGATCGGCCTATGAGCAAAAAAAAATCAAATTAGTTTATGCCGATGAAACACGCCCGTGGTTACAAGGGGCTCGGTTAACCGCTTGGGAGTTACAAAAAGAAAATATTCCGGTAAAACTATTGGCGGACGGTGCGGCAGCGATGTTAATGCGCCAGGAAAAACCTGACTGGGTCATCGTGGGTTCCGATCGTATTGCTGCGAATGGCGATGTTGCTAATAAAATTGGTACTTATAATCTGGCGGTGAATGCCAAACAACATGGCGTAAAGGTCATGGTCGCCGCACCGGTTTCGACTATCGATATGGGTTCTCACTCGGGAGAGGAGATTCCTATTGAATATCGCGATGAATCGGAATTGTTAAAGATTCAGGGACAGCGTGTTGCACCAGAAGGTGTGTCGGCCTGGAATCCGGTATTTGATGTGACGCCCGCCTGTCTGGTCGATGCAATCGTGACGGAACGTGGTATAGTTAAAAGCCCGAACCTAGAAAAAATCAAGACATTAATGTCTTAAATGTATAATAAACCAGGCTGAATATCTAAATTTAAGTTGGAGTTCAAATGCAAGATTCTATTACTAATAGAGAAGAGCGTAGACGAATACTGCGTCGAAATACGGATCAATTTCAAGATGAAATCAGTCTGCAGGATCT
>CAMYMO010000127.1 GCA_947259425.1 uncultured Ectothiorhodospiraceae bacterium
AACCAGAATATCGAAGTGATGGCGTCGGTCATGTCTCCTGGGATGTTCAAGGTAACTATACATACCAATGGCGTCCCATGAATGCCGGTAGCTATTTTTATCATTGTCACACCAACACCGTATTGCATGCAGAAATGGGCATGTATGGCGCATTAATAGTTGATCCACCTTCAGGTCCTGGCACAGCCTATGAAGATGGACCAACTTATGACCTTGAAGCCATCTGGGCTGTTGACGAAATCGATTCGAGTTGGCGTAACCTCGGTTGGGAAGCCGGTACCTGTGGTGGTGATGTCGGATTAAATGAATTGAATCCGGATTACTTTGTTATTTCGGGAGTTGATGGAGCACAGTCCGCCCTGACCCATCCAGCCGTTGCCGTAACAATGAATAGGGGTGACCGATTACTCGTACGCTACATTTGTGCGGGTTATCTCCCACAAGAAATAAAATTTGGTGGATTACAGGCGGAAATTGTTGCTTCAGATGGAAGACCATTACCTCAGCCCGTCATGGTCAGTAAAATTAATGCTGTCTCAGCAGAACGTTACGACTGCATCATTCAAACAAGTAATCATGGCACCTATACTATAGAAATTGATATTAAAGACTGGATCTCTGGCAATGTGTTAGGCACAGCGAGGACGAGAATTATTGTGAATTAAATATGAACATCGCCTCTTTTAAGGATAAAGGAGGCTCGTTTAATTACAGATATTTCTTTCTTTCCGAGCGTTTACCTTTCGTTCCAGACTGTGAGGTGATCACCCCTTTGATTTCATCCAGAGTAATCTGACGTTTTTCATGCAGGTAATCTTGATGCAAGGGTTGAATAAAGTGCACACCTTCTTCGATAACCAACTGGCGAAAAATGAAACCATTTTCAACCTGGGCAAACACGTAGGCACCATGCTCTGCCAGACCATTTGGGTCGATTATAATAATGCAATCTTTCTTAAATTCAGGCTCCATACTATTGTCGGTCACCTGTAATGCAAACGGCTCAGTACTTCCGCATCCACCTAAATCCATCATAAACCTCTGTTTTTACTCAATTTTTGCTTTACGTTCTTCTTGCTGCAGGGCCCATAGTTCAGCATACATGGCCTTATTTGCCAATAATTCAATATGGGTACCCTGCTCGACCATTCGTCCCTCATTTAGGACATAAATTTGGTCTGCATCGATTATTGTCGACAAACGATGTGCAATGACCAAGGCAGTATGATCTTCGGCCACTTCCCTCAATGCCTTTAAGATAGATTGCTCGGATTGAGAATCCAGGCTTGAAGTGGCCTCATCAAAAACCAAAATTTTGGGGTTTTTAAGGATAACACGGGCGATCGCGACACGCTGTTTTTCGCCACCAGAGAGTTTCAGGCCACGTTCGCCGACTAAGGTTTCATAACCCTGAGGTAAGCTTTCGATAAAATCATGAATCGATGCCAGTTTAGCGGCCTGGATAACCTGTTCTCTGCTCGCTTCATTATTAGCATATTGGATATTGTAATAAATGGTATCGTTAAACAAAACCGTATCTTGTGGAACAATGCCGATGCTCTGACGGACACTATTTTGGTTAACTTCACGAATATCCTGGCCATCAATCCTGATCGAACCACTTTGAATATCATAAAAGCGAAATAACAACCTGGCCAAGGTTGACTTCCCTGATCCTGATGGTCCGACGACGGCTATTTTTTTGCCGGCAGGGATATCAAAGGAAACCTCATGTAAGATTTGTCGATCTTGGTTGTAAGAAAAATTCACCTTTACAAAAACAACATTACCGTCCGTAATTTTTATATCCTTAGCATCGTCTTTATCTTTGATTTCCGGTTCACGTTCCAGCAACTTAAATAAAAGATCCATATCCGCAAGCGAATACTTTAATTGCCGATAAACGATGCCTAAAAAGCCTAAGGGCATAAATAACTGCAACATCAATGCGTTCACCAGAACCAGATCACCCAGAGAAAGCGATCCATCTACGACACCATAGCCGGCAAATATCATGATCAATGTCACCCCGACAGCAATGATACTCGCCTGCCCAAAATTTAGCAGGGACATTGAGTTTTGACTTTTTACCGCCGCATTTTCCCATTGCGACATGGTTTCATCATAACGATCATACTCTAATTGTTCATTGTTAAAATATTTAACCGTTTCATAATTTAATAAGCTATCAATTGATTGAGCATTTGCAGTTGAATCCAACCGATTCATTTCATGGCGAAAATGCATTCGCCACTCGGTTACTAAAAACGTAAAGACGATATAAATAAAAACCGTTGAAAAAATTGCAATTGCAAAACGCGACTCGTATTGAGTTAACAATATCGCTGCGACCAGAATAAATTCTGCTGCAGTCGGTATAATATTAAAGACCAGGTAATTAAGAATTGAGCTCAGGCTGCCCGCCCCTCTTTCAAGGTCTCGCGAAATACCACCGGTCTTACGTTCGAGGTGATATCGCAGGGATAAAGAATGTAAATGCTTCAAAACACGTTTGGAAACGGATCGCATCGCATGGTAGCGAACCCGAGCAAAAACGGCATCGCGTAGTTCATTAAACATACTGCTGACCAGACGTAATGCGCCATACGCCAGTAATAAAGCGAGCGGCAAGGTTAAAATAGCATCAGCTTTTACATTTAAATCATCAACAATGTTCTTTAGTAAAAAAGGGACGCCGACCACCGCCAGTTTTGAGATCACCAAACTCAGCAGTGCAATGATGACCCGTCCGCGATAATCCCAGATAAATGGGAACATACGGGCCAGGTTGCTGAAATCACGGCGTTGAGAATGCGGTTCGTGGGTATAGCTGATGTAATGTTGCATACGAATTCCAGTTAAAAACCGGACCATTATGCCATGCCCTTACTTGATAGAGAAAAATAAATGAACTCAATGGCTTGGGAGAGTGTCTTGAGACTAAGATTAACGGTATAGTTGTCCTATTGGGACCAAATACACTTATATAATATGCGACTACTCTATTACCTCACATTGATAGCCTTATTAGTCAGCGGCTGCGACTCGAAAAATACTGGCTCGAAGAAAAGAGCTGCCAAAGACCATTTGGTTGAAGTTGTCGCGCTGCAACGCGCGCCCTTAATGAGCAGCAAGATAGTGACCGGCAGTCTGGAAGCAACCAGAACGGTACAGATCCATAATGAGGAGCAAGGGCGGATTACAAAACTACCGGTCCACCCTGGTGACCATGTGAAAAAAGGTGATGTCCTGTTGGAACTCGATAGCACCATCATCCAGGCGCATTTGGATAAAGCCATTGCCGCCCATGACCAAGCCAAACTTGATTACAAACGTATAAAAAAACTTAAACCTCGTAATTTGGCATCTGAAGACGAACTGGCACGCGCTGAGACGGCGGTCGAACAAACACGTGCGGAGTATGCCTTACAACAAGCAAAATTAGATCGCACGACGATAAAAGCCCCCTTCACCGGCCTTATTAGTGAGCGCTTAAAGGAACCTGGCGATATTGTGCCCTTGCACAGTCATATATTAACTATCTACGACCCAACTAGTTTAATTGCTAAAATAAATGTCTCTGAAATTATATTGCATAGTATTAAATTAAATAGCCAGATTAGCCTAAGAGTTGATGCCCTGGGTGATACCAAGATTAGTGGTACCATTATTCGTAAACATCCCCTGATAAATTCCTCCACACGACAGGGCATTGTTGAGGTTAGAATAAATAATCCTCCCGATGGGGCTTATCCAGGACAGCTGGCTCGAGCTAATATCAAAGGCCAAACTGAACCCCTTCCCTATTTACCGTTACATGCAGTTCGTCACGACACGCGTGGCGCCTATGTTTATCG
>CAMYMO010000128.1 GCA_947259425.1 uncultured Ectothiorhodospiraceae bacterium
CGCAGATGCCAAAAAGAAAGACAAACAGGAACCTAAAGCGCTGCTCGAAAACGTTTCGGTCAAGATGATCACGGCACTAAATGACAATCGTGAAAAGATTAAAACGGATGCCAGCCTGACCCAGAAACTGATTGAAAAGAATTTATTACCGCATATTGATTTTATCAGCGCCTCAAAAGCGGTGCTGGGACAACATTGGGACACGGCAAGCAAGCAACAAAAAATCGGCTTTATTAAAGCCTTTCGCAACCTTTTACTGAATTTCTACTCATCGGCGTTAACCGAATACTTAAATAGCCATGAAGGTGAGCTGGACCCAAAACTGATGGAATTTCTGGACCCAGGTGAAATTACCTCTAAGCAAATCACCGTGCGCTCCTTTGTAAAACCCAAATCAGGTAAAGCGGTACCGATCAATTATGAAATGAATAACACTCGCAAAGGCTGGAAGATTTTTGATGTGAGTGTTGAGGGTGTATCCGTCATCACCACCTATAAATCCAGCTATGCCAATGACATCAGCCAAAAAGGCCTGGACGAAGTTATCAAGTCGATAAACGACCACAACCAAAAGCTCAAGACTGCGCAAAACTCACATAAATAATCATAATATTCAATAACTTATATTGATAGATCGATGGCAACCACAATGATAGTTGCTTATTGCCCTATTAATATTAGTCTTAAAGATCACTTCTCCTGAACCGATAAATAATTCGTGGCTCATGGCTAGATTCCCATTAAGGGGATCGCCAGGCATGGATGCAAAACCGGTGGAAAATCTGTTTCATGCAACAAATCCTGCTCATCGAAGATTCGGCGACATTACGTCATGCTCTGAAAAAAAGCCTGGTACGCCACAGTTACACGTTGGACGTTCAGGATAATTTCGAGACCGGTCTGCAAAACCTGGAAAAAAATCCAGAGCAATATGAAGCCATCATTATTGGCTGGCCAGAAGAGAATAATACCAGCACGGATGAGATGCTCGCGATCTTATGCGAGCCACCCTACGATGATATTCCATTAATCGTGCTTGCCCACGAAGCAGACTCAGCAAAAATTAGTTGGGTATCCAGTCGTGTAAACAGCGCCTTTATCATGTGGGATACGTTTGAAGATACCGTTAAAACCTTACCCAAGTTACTTACCAAACAGCTGACGGAACCCTGTTGTGATATCGAAACGGATCTTCCCATTAAAGTGCTGCTTGTTGATGATTCACCCACCGCGCGCGTGAAATTCCGTCGTATTTTGGATAGCTGCGGATACAAAACGACAGCCGCATCAAGTGCAACCGAAGCACTTGAGCTCGCCATGCAACATAAATTTGATATCGCCATCATTGATTACTTCATGCCCGATGAGAACGGCGACATGTTATGTAAGAAATTAAGAAATAACCCTCACACAACCAGTATTATGCCTGCGGTCCTCACCAGTACCTATTCGGATCGTGTTATTCAAAGCTCACTGGCCGCTGGCGCAGTTGAATGCATGTTCAAAAATGAGTCTGATGCCCTGTTTAAGGCACGCGTTGCCGCAATGAGTCGAAATATACGTATTACCAATCGTATTGAACAAGAACGTACTCGCCTGGAAGGCATCTTAACTTCGGTGGGTGATGGCGTATACGGCGTCAATACCAGTGGCATTATTACTTTTATCAACCCGGCTACTCGACAAATTCTTGGTTATCAAGCGGATGAAGAGTTAATTGGCTATCACCCTGATGTCTTATTCCACAAATACGACCGCCTAAACTCTTATGCCAGCACAATTGACTTGCGCCATCTTGAGCAGGCAATAAAAGAAGGCAAAGAGTTACACGGTATTGAATCGGTTTTTACCCGAACCGATGGTACCCAACTTCAGGTAGAGCTAACCATTTTTCCATTAATCATTGATGGTAACCATGAAGGCGCGGTCGTGGCATTTCGTGATGTCTCGGTCAGGAAATTATTAGAAGCAGAACTTAAATGGCAGGCCAATCATGACCCGCTGACAAAATTGCTCAACCGGAAATATATTGAAGATCACCTTGATCAAGAGGTAAAGCGTTTAAAACGATCAGACGAAACCAGCGCACTGGTTTACATTGATTTAGATCGATTTAAATATATCAATGACACCATCGGTCACGCTGCGGGGGATCAATTACTGATAGAAGTTAGCCAGCAACTCATGAGCAGGCTCCGTAAGTCAGATCTACTCGGCCGGTTAGGTGGTGATGAATTTGGTATCGTCTTACGTAATGTCAGTGAAGAAGAAATTTTCAATACCGCGGATCATTTTCGGGAATTATTATCGTCTTATGATTTTATCCGTGAAGGTCGATCCTATAAGATCCACGCCAGTATCGGTGTCGCCAGCATCGATTCAACGTCTAAATCTCACGGCGAAGTGCTTGCGAATGCCGATATCGCCTGTCATATCGCCAAGGGCCAGGGACGCAACTCCACGCATATATATAGTACCGAACAAGATGAAAAAGCCGCGATGGATCTTGAACTTGGATGGTCTGCCCGAATTCAAACGGCATTAGAGAAAGATAATTTTCAATTATACTTTCAACCCATTTTGCCACTGGCCGATCTCAATCTGGATGATTTACCGGAAGACGGCAACCTGCTTGAGTATTTAACCAAAACTCAGTCCAATTCCTGCAGTACCTATGAAGTCTTACTGAGGTTAGATAACAGTCACGGCGAGCCGATATCCCCCAATGCCTTTTTACCTACGGCGGAACGATTTAACCTGATGCGTGATATCGACCAATGGGTTATCACCGCGGCCATGAAGCGCATGTCACAACTCGATGCGGAACATGAAAATATTACCTTTACCATTAATCTGTCCGGACAAAGCCTGGACCCGGATGTACTGGTTCCGCTGATCAGTGAAGGCATCGATAAATACAAACTCGATGCAACTCGATTCCTGTTTGAGATAACCGAAACAACCGCAATCAATGACACCTATGCCGCTAATAAGCTCATTAGTGAATTAAAAAAAATAGGCTGCCGTTTTGCGCTTGATGACTTTGGTAGTGGATACTGTTCTTTTTCACATCTAAAACGTCTGCCCGTCGATTACATCAAGATTGATGGCATGTTTGTTAAAGACATTTTAAACGACACGATGGACATGGCCATCGTCCGATCGATTACTAATATCGCGCATACCTTGGGTAAAGAGACTGTCGCTGAATTTGTCGAGAATGCCGAGAGCATTCGCTTATTAAAAGAATGTGGTGTTGATTATATCCAGGGATATTACATCGCCAAGCCGGCACCGGTTATTCATAAAAATACAAATCATAACGTAAAAAAATTATTGGGCTAAGCACCCCAACACTTCGACTTTTTCCAGGCCAATCCGCTAAGCATTCTGTTATAGTCACTGGATGATTTCACTGCTGCGTTTCCTTTTCAGGTTCATCGCCAAATACATGGCCGCATTAACGTTACTGGCCGCCATACTCGCCTACCTGTTTCCACAAGCATTTTCGCTGTTTGGTTTTGTTTTCAAAGAACTGTTTGCGTTAACCATGTTTTCACTCGGCATCGTCCTCAACCGGGAAGATTTACTCATCACCTTAAAAGAACCGCTACGCATTGGGCTTGGTGTCTTAACCCAATTTGTGGTGATGCCAATGTTCGCCTTTACTCTAGTCAGCCTAACAGGGTTACCGCCCTCGTTAGCACTGGGTTTTATCATTGTTGGCAGTGCACCCGGTGCAATGGCCTCGAATGTCATTGTTTATTTAGCCGGTGGTGCTTTGGCCTTCTCGATTACTTTAACCACGGTCGCGACCTTTTTATCCCCCCTGCTCACACCTTA
>CAMYMO010000129.1 GCA_947259425.1 uncultured Ectothiorhodospiraceae bacterium
CGGCTAAATGGATGTTCAGAACGCAAAAAGCAAATGTCCGCTTTGGATTCTGCCTGTTACGCTAGTAGTCTCGAGTGTCTGCTATAGGTAATAGGTAACTGCTAATTTTCGACTATAATTATTACAGATGGCAGAATGACTAATTATTTGGGATTGAGTTTTCGAATTCTAAATATTTATGTGAAATTCAAAGGGCCGATTTATTAGGCTTAAGGATCTCATTTAGTTCTCGACTTTAATAGCACAGAACACTAACATGACGTTTAATCGGGACGATGGTTATTGGGTAATAATACAGGTATAGCCATATGAAGAAGATAGTAATAGGTATTTTGCCGCAAGAAAAGATACGAGAAAGAATGCTTGCAATTGCAAAAGGTGATTATAAACCTAAGAGAGGTGAACCTAAGGTATGGTTTATTTCTATGAAATCTATGGCAGAAGTATTAAGCGATAAAAATAGAGCATTGCTGCATATAATTGCAGAAACAAAACCCGAGTCTTTACAGGAATTAGCCAGGGCAACAGATAGGCAACCCAGTAATTTGTCTCGCACGCTAAAAACATTAGAGAATTACGGTTTTGTCGAATTAAAGAAAAAAGATAAGAAAATTATCCCGGTCGCCAAGGCTAATGAATTAGAAATACATGCTGCCTGACAAATCAATTCGGCCGACCGGCGACGCCGACGAGTGATTTCAGGCGTTAGAACTACAAAATAATAAAAGGAAGTATTATGGAGCAGAGTGCAGTCTATTTGGCATTTCATGGGGTACTGGTTTTAATAGTAAGCCTTGTTAGTGGTAGGTGGTTTTCAAAAGCCATTATTACTGGAGGTAACGATGTTGCATGGCGTGTAGTTCACTCTGGTGGAAGTATGGGTGGCATAATGTTAATCGCATTTTCATCCTTAGTTCCAATAATAGTTTTGCCTCAGTGGGCATCAACATTATTTATTTGGTTAATGATTTTAGGTACATGGTTATTTATCATTGCAATGCTGATAGCAGCCATTACAGGTGAACGAGGGCTAAAAACAGGCGGATCTTTAATTAACCGAGGGGTATATTTTTCTTATTTGATCGGGGCGCTTTTCTCTCTTATTGGCTGTGGTTTATTACTTGTAGGGTTGTACCGTGCATTGTAGTGTTCGCTCTAACAAGCGACTGTGATGTCAAAACCCGCCCAGTAAGTAAATTATCTGTTATTTAGTCGATATGCCTATTAGCCATAGAGATATCAGGGACACTAACTATGTGAAGAGTCAACTCACATCTGGTTCTATGCCAGAATGGAAGTTGTTTCTATATTTTTTGGCAATTACAACATTTGATAGGTTTCAATTTACCAGCTTCAGGCTTACACCAATGCCTGATCCGATACCAACCCACATACAATTTGAGGCATGGGTATCATTGGCCATCACAATTATTGGACTGAATTATCTTTTCTTTTGCAATGGCGGTATTAGGGGTGTTAATTTTTTACATTGATATAAATTTACTCGATAAGAGACTATAATGAAAAAATAAACATACGTATGGTGATATATGTCTAGCGCAAAAGATCAAATAAAACAGATACTTGAAAGCCAGCCTGATGATAGTTCGTACGATGAAATTCTGAGAGAACTAGCGTTTAAAAGCATGATAAACAAAGGAATGTCGGATGCAAAGGAAGGTAATGTCATTTCAAATGAGGATATGGAGAAAAAAATAAGGAAATGGCGAAAATAATATGGACGAGTGAATCTGAAAGATGGTTAAGGGATATATTTGATTTCATTTCAGAAGACAACCAGGACGCAGCAATAAAAGTTGTTGAAGGTATCTATAAAAAAGCTCAGATTCTACTTGAGCATCCCAAGATCGGTTATATCTATGAGCACGAGGTAGAACAGGAAATCCGAATTCTTCTCTATGGGCATTATAGAATTACATATCTGATAAATCCTAATAACGATATTGTTATATTAGGTGTATTTCATGGTGCTCTCAAAATTGAAAGCTATCTCAAAGAATGAAATCTAAAACATGGTAACGAGACCCCGGGGTTTCGGTTATCATGCTGTTATCAGCATAAAGCATTGTAAGAATAATCCTACCTCTTAATCAGCTATATCCGAATCACGTATGGTATATGATATACGCTGATAATATTTTTTAAATATAAGCGAAACAATCTGTTAGTTATCATGGATTGATATGGAACGTAAGGAACAAGAAGAATTCGAGCAGGGATTGCGGGAGGTCCAGGTACTATCCCAGGACCAGCTTACCTCTGGTTTACCCACTAAAATCTTCGGCGGTGGACTCGCTCTATCGGTCGCCTTTATGTTTATTCTCCCTTGGTACATTGGCGTGTTGTTTGGCGTCGTGTATTTCTTTGCTATGTATTCTATCCATGAAAATGATTCCCGTGCCATTGTTGCATGGCGCCGTGCATTGACTAAGCGTAGTAATTATTGGAGTGCAGGGCAGGTAAAACGAAAACGATTTAATGTGATTGATCTTGAATAGTAAATATAAATCCTTTGGAGGTACAGATGTTGTCAAAACTTAAAAAACATATTTCCTTGTTTGTTATTGGTATGACCTTCCCATTTATGTCGTCCGCGGGTGTTGATATCGGTACGAGCGGTAATACCGGCTTCGCGACCATTGAAGCATGGCTGCAGTCCTTTGTTGATTTTATGGATGGCCCGGGTGGTCTTGCCGTTGTCGTTATTTCGATTATTGCTGCAGTCGCTGCCTGGATGTTTGCACCTAAAGATGGGGTTATGGGGCCTATATTCAGGGTCGTTGTCGGTGCGATTGTGATCATTAATGTAGGTACTTGGGTCACTACATTCTAAAAAGCGGTTAAATAACCAGATTTTATAGCGATATGAAAGCCTATACATAATATGTAAGTTGGTGATGGAATGCCTAAACACGTAGCAGAACCCGTATCAGAAGCCTTTTCTGTAAAGTGCCGATACGGTGACTACTTTCTGACCGATCGCGGTACGTTAATCGCAGCAATAGAGCTTGGCGGCCGCGATCCTGATGGATTGCTTCCTGCTGATCACGTGGCATTGGCGAAAATTACTCAATCGATCTATACCAATATCGACCGATCTATTTCTATCCTGGGAATTTTCGCGCATTTCGACGGTGCACAAATCGCACTTAAACGCCGTGATGATCAGGTATCTAATTACTTATCATCGGAGCGCGCACGCGCGCTGAATGAGCGGGGTGTGAGTGGATCAACACTGGTGCATTTTCTGGAAATAGCACCCCGCGTTGATATTAATCAACTGAATCCTTTCGGCTTTATCAAGCATGGCTTGCAGTCTTTTACCAGTGGACAAAGTCGCAAGATATTTCTGAATTACTTTTCTGATCGTGGCGTCGTCTATGTACAACGTGAGGAACTGGAACGTCAGGCTCTGGTGTTGTCGGATGCACTGGATCAGGTTGTTGCCAAATGGTCCGGGGTCATGGATGCAAAGATTCTCACGCCGACTGAAACCTGGGCGCAAATGCGTTTTCTGGCAACCCTTGACCCACGCTATTTAACGGATGCGGTCAATGAGCCGGTGCCGGATGATGATCTTGATCTGGCATTACCCTCAGGCGACATTATCCCGAAGATGGTCGGGCCGCTTGATGTGTTGAAGTTCCATGGTCCGACGAACCATTATGCCCGTATTGCCGCAGTGACTAAATTCGGCAAGCGTCCACGGCCTGGTTTATGGGGTTATGGTGAACAGGCACCCATTCGCACCAAGGGCAGCTATTTGATAGCAACACGTTGGGTGCCGATGAGCGAATTTAGACGATCCAGGCTAT
>CAMYMO010000130.1 GCA_947259425.1 uncultured Ectothiorhodospiraceae bacterium
GATGGTGGTGCTGATATGTCAATTTCCGTTTTTATTTCCTGCATTGTAAGTCCCTCTATTGTCAAACAGGTTAACCGATAATCGTATACGGCATCAGACCGTATAAATATTTTTCAAACCTTTTTGTCATTCTTTATCCCTGATCATGAATGGCGCAACTGCCTTTAAATTCGTCCGGTACATTATCTGGACAGATTCCGCATTGCTCATTACCCGGTACCGCAAAATCTATTTTTCGTGGATAAGGCAAATCCAGTCCGTCCATTATTTTAATAAAATCCTGCTTGCTTTTACCGCCGCCCAGTCGTGGGTTACGGATCTTTTCCTGTGCCACCGAGGTGATAAACCGTCCTTCATAATCGTGACCAGGATATACCAGCGTTTCGTCAGGTAAAGAGAAAATTTTATTTTGAATACTATTATATAGATCCTCTGCACTACCGGATTGAAAATCAGTTCGCCCACAGGCCTCAATTAATAATGCATCCCCGGTAAACAGAAACTTTTGTATTGGGGTATCTAATAGATAGGCATGGTGATGGTCGGTATGCCCTGGGGTAAACAATGGGTTGAGCTCGATATTACCCACTTTAAATGCTTCACCTTCCTTGATGCCGATATCAATACAGGACGATTTCACCATGGCAGGATACGCAATTTTGCAAGCTGTTTTCGCTTTCAGTAACCTGGCACCGGTCAGGTGGTCGGCATGAACATGCGTTTCCAAGGACGCGGCCAGGGTCAGATTCATGTCTTTTAACACCTGTAAATCGCGTTCGACCGTCTCTTTCACCGGATCAATTAAAATGGCCGTGCCCGAATCACTATCAGCGAGCAGATAGGTGAAAGTGGATGAATCGGATTCAAATAGCTGTTTAAATATCATTAGAATTAATTCCCGAGTTGTTCAGTTATTGATTGTCAAACATTGAAATATCAGGCAGCCCGCAGACGGTCTGCAGTTTAAGCTGAGCGTCCGGTCTGTCGGCCTAAGCACGCTTTTCAATAGCGCCCTTTTCAATAATACCTAAACAATAAGGATAACATGCAGAAAAACCACACGTCCTATGATGAATCGGTCTGGTTGAGCGCATAACCAACAAAGACCCACCACTTTAAACGTTTACCATCGAGATGTGTTTTTTTAGCGCTCCATCTCAAGGCATCTGTAGAGCATCTATTAAGCCGAAATTCCTTTTGACTCAAGGAATTCAAGCGGCACATCAGCATTTTTTCTACCGGCGATGGCAAAATAATAGAGGGGTTCACCTTCTATGGATAACCTATGCCGATAACGCTCGATATGATAAACATCAAGATATTGGGAGAAGATTAGTTCTCGTATCAATTTAGAAAATCCTGAATCGGCTGTCGTGTCGAAAAACGTTTCTTTTATATTAAAGGCAATCCATCCTTTTGCTTTTATAATATTAAAGGCTTCTATAAATGCTCTCGTTGGAATATCACCAAAACCCAATGCAGCAACGGTAACCATGCAATCACACTGCCACGAAGCAATATCCTCTTTTATTTCCTCATTTAAACTAGTGAAATCTTCAACATAATAGGCATCATATAAACCCGGTCTGTCACGGACCGTCGCCTCATAGGCCTCTGGAATAATATCGACGCCAACCAAACGTGATACACCATGTTTTTTTAGCGCCTCGCCCATCATGCCATTACCGGCACCAAAATCTAATACCCGCAATTCAGATAAATTATCTTCAGATTGTTTTAAAGAGGACTCAAGTATGTTTGATACTTTTTCAGGTGAGGTGCATTTCAGGCGATCATAAAATATCTGCTCGTAAAGACCTTGAACCTGGTAAATTTCATCATAGTCATGAAATCGTATTTTCCGACTGCCCCCTGAACCCTGCAGATAGAAATAAGCCTCATCTTGATTAAGAGCTGAAGATTCGGGTTTTGGAAATTGTATTCTATGTCTTTTAAACATGTTTCTCCTAGTTGATTGATGTGAATTGGCCTCACGAAGCCGTAGAAAAACCAAACTTCATAATTTCACGAGTATAACACATTGGGTTAGACCATAGTTATTTAGTTATAATTTAATATTTTTGCTTGTCGGGGTTTTCTACCACCACAATCATAAAGATCCGTCGCATCGCTTTGCAGCGTCGAAACCTGGTATGGTCAGTCAGAGGCCAGTTTTTCCAGATCTGCAAATCGCCTTTCCCAATAGGCGTGGCCTAAATACTTAAAACCAATGCGATCGGCATTATAAACTTGAATCGCCATAACCCATATGACTGAAATTATTTCAAATATTGGAATAGCCTCTAGTTCGATTGCGCTTAATAAGCGAATAGATTGGTAGCCTTCCAGAAAGGCATTCTTGATTTGTTGTTTATCTTTATGATGACGAACTGAAGAATAAAACTTTCCAACTTCGAATGCTCTATACCCATAACCACATTGATCAAAATCGAACAGCGTAATCTTATTACTTTCATCAATATGAAAATTAGATGGATTCACATCGCCATGACATATTCCGTATACACCTGGTTCTTTTTCCAATTTTGGGATTGTGCTCACAAGCTTATCTCGTAATTTAGAAAGAAAAGACATCTGATTGATATCTAGGTATGGTGTTACCGCATTTATGGAGCTATCAAGAAGATATGAAATATCGAGTTCCTGACGAGTACTTGTGGGAGCAAAAGAATCTGATAATATATGAACACTTGCCACAGAACATCCTAGCCGTGCCGCTTCTGCAGAAGTAATAGCCTTTTCTGGCGCCTGACCTTTGGCATATCGAAACAATGCCGCGACACGAGAACCTTCCGGGCTATTAATTTGAAACTTTAAATTACCGCTGGCCGTTAACACCAGCTCTGCCACTAAATCTGTTTTCTTGTTAAGGTATGCCAATAATTCAAGCTCAAATGATACCTCTTGCTCGGAGCGCCAATTATTTCTGTAAACTCTAAGGAAAAACTTCTCACCATCACTTTTTATAAGATAGTTATCATGCAAACCAAGCACATAAAACTCACAACTCAACTCTTTATCAAGGCCATAGTGCGATGCCACCAAGCGTGCTACAGACTCTGAAGAAAGTTGAGAATAGGTATAGCTGTTTTCAATCATTATAATAATATTGGAAACGACATGAATAAAAGTAATACCAGCAGAAATATGTCATTTACTCGTTTCATATCATATTCTTATAGCGCTAATGTTTAAGGCCGTGCGCACCCACTACCGCGAACAAAGTGAGCGGTAGGGTATCGTGATGGGCTGCCTGGTTAGCCCTTGGATTCCATTTCATTAACATTTAGTAAGTAACGCCATTTCGTGCAGGGTCAATATGATAAAAACAACCCAATGGCATTTTCGACCCTTTTGGTGATAGCATCTTGATATTAGAGGGATGTTTTCCATCTCCACACTGTAATATCTCCTTTAGTTCATCTGGAAACGATAATTCAAATTCTTTTCCTGCTTGATTAACTTTATCAGCGATGCCTAACGAATTAATCAAATCGCGCCGACTTTTGGCGTTGATTTGGATGAATTGTTATAAATTTTTTTCATTTTCTTTATTGTGCCAAACTCTCAAAATATAAATGACCTCTTCTGTTATAAGATAACGTACAGTGTAATTATTAATATAGAGATCACGAATAACTTCTGGATCTGAAGCTTTTAAAACTGGCAGACCGATTTTTGGAAATAATTTTAGTTTCTCGGCACCTTCTTGCAGATCGATTGCGATTCGTCGTGCTGCGTATGGGTTTTTAACCTCAACAAATTCCACTACTCGCTGGAGATCATCGATAGATTCAAGCGAATACTTTAC
>CAMYMO010000131.1 GCA_947259425.1 uncultured Ectothiorhodospiraceae bacterium
TTTTGCGGTCCCGATTGAGCGCTTTGTTAGGGGCGTTTAACACCAAGACGCTAGTTTTTACTATTATTCGTGCTTTTTACTACTTCTTCTAAGTACTCGAATTCACTACCACAATGCAAACATTTAGTAGTAAATGGATTCACATAAAAGTTCTTATGAAAAATGAGTTCTCCGCAATTCGTGCACTTTGAACTAGACATCCAAAGACTGAGAATCATAAAAATAAAGGCACAAATACCGAACCCGATAATGCCACCTTTTTCACCAGACACGAATGACGAAATAATTGCTACTGGGATACTTAACCCAAAAGCAATAAACATATACTTTCTTTTTTGTGCGGTAGTGATCATTGCCCCTAACGTTGGAATTCAGCCGCCGCTTTCAGCGGTCGGCGGGAGTGATTTGTTAGAGCGTTTTTTTGTCAGATACATAACCCAGGTCCCTAAAACGATATCGACGATGGCGCAAAACATAGGCCACCATGCTGGTACTGATGTATTTGTTATAAATTGATTATGAAATATATCAAATATCCCATGCACTATTAATCCAAAAGCGATAATAAAAACAGTCTTTTTAGCACCAGTAATTGCTACGATAATAAATACAAAAGCAATTACTGACTCTCTAATAATAGTGTCTATGCTTCCTGACATTATCGCAAACAAAACATAAAATACGGCAATAATAATAAGAATCACAGGATAAAAACTTTTGTCCTTATCAAAGCCTAAAATACTTGCTAAAGCTGCAATAATTATAGCTACAATAATTCCTGCGAAATATTCCATATATTATTTCTTTGTAACAGTCAATTTGAACTCATGTCCTATTTTTCTCCAACAGCGATATAAACAAAGCCTCCGTACAAATCCATGACCGTAACATTCTGGAAATAGCGTTTCATCACTTCCCATGGTTTTCGATCTTTAAGGTCCAAAGTGACCCCAAAGGGATTTGTCATTATTACCCCCAATTTCGCTACCCACAATGGCCATGTTTCTGGTTTCTTAAAATCAAGAACGACAAGCCTCCCTCCTTTGTCTAGTGATTGCCATGCTTGCTCAATAATTGTTTGGTACTCAGGGACTAATGTGAGTGCAAAAGAAGAAAACACGCCATTTATGTTACTTGGAATGGAGTAGGTAGCAGCATCACTCTGTACGAGCCTGACATTCTGCCAACCATTGGATTCAATCTTCAATTCTGCTTGTTGCAGCATTGCATCCGTGAGATCAACACCAATTAACTGACCAGTTTTGCCTATATGTTTGAGTACGTACCCAAAATTGAGCCCGGTACCACAACCGAGTTCAACCACGGAATCCCCTGGCTTGAGAGCGAGCTGAGAAATAGCCATCTTACGGTATTTGGCCTCTCGAAATCCAATAAGGTAATAGAGGTTCGCACTAATGTTGTAACGTTTTGCTCGCTTGCGATAGAGATCACGAACTTCTATTTTGTCTAGTGCCATGGTTTTTAAGCTCTAACGTTTGAATCAAATCGCGCCGACTTTCGGCGTCGATTTGGATGATTTGTTATGTTTATTTACCCTAATAAGTTTAGAGATATGACCAAAATTGGGAGATTGAATAGTAATTTCATTTCTTTCAAGTGAAATCACTTTTACATGTGATTCTCCTCCAATTGTGTCTGGTTTAGAGCTATCTAAGACTTTGAAATGAATTTCATCTCCAATGACTTTCCAGCTCTCTAACAACTGATGAGAGATACTCTCTCCATTATTATTGATATACTTTATATCAGTTTTGCATGTTTTGTTCTGGAAATATTCGACATGCATTAGAATTCTAATATCATGTTTTGTCGTAGAGTCTGATTTCCACGAACCGATCAAAGTTGAATTCAGCTCATCATAATTGTGCGTTGCACATCCCGAAATGCTAACGATAAAAAACAGTAAAAATGCGTATCTTTTTTTCATACTAAACATAACGCTGAGGTAAGTGGCGAGCCGCGTTTGGCTTGTTCAAGTGTGTGCAGGATTTTCGCAAACACGAACTTGACCGTTTTGTTATGTGTTTACCCAGCATCTGATTTCAGGTGACTAAATTCTTTTGATACTAATTTATCTGACTCTATAAATACCATAAGCTTGTCTCCATCATGCCAGCACCAGTCAAACTCGTCATAAGATGTTAATGTTAAAAGTGATATCCACTCTGTTCCAGGAGTAGGATCATACGCTAATGTATAAAATGAAGGATACCCTAGCATATAGTCTTCTGGTGGGTTTATATCCTCAGCGAGGCCATAAAGAATTTCCGTATCAAATGGCCAATCGTTGCGGAGATCTTCATGACGTGGAATCTCCAGACCTCCTGTAAGTATAATTTTTTTTGAATTAGAATATTTGCCACTTGGCGAGCTTATTAGCGAGAGTCCATCCAGTTTAGGCCAATAATAACCTAAAATATAACCGTCATCTCCCCAGAATATTTCGCCATCTTCATCGTAAGCATAGAAAAGTGAAAGTAATCCGGTATCTGGAAGAATAGAAGGCCGATCAATAATTTCCTTAAAGTTTATTTGTCCAAGAAATCTATATTCACCAATTTCGTGCTTTGGCCAAACAAAGTCGTTTGCAACTAAAGCTTGTCCGCCGAATCGACTTTCATGTTTTTTAGGAGTATTAGACGAAATAGCGATATCTGCACTTGGAACAAACAGTTTTTTTAAATATTCACTATGAATAGATAACTCACTGTCTTTAGCTATATATTTTTCCAATACTTCAGGTTTCACAATTATCCCTTTTGCACATAACGATTAAAGTAACCGGGCCCGAAAAAGCGAAGCTTTTGAGGGTCCGAGCCGGGCTTGCCCGGCGTGGTTGACTGCCTTGTTATGTGTTTTCTTCTTCAAAATATGATTCGCCTGTTGGGAAATAAATATCATATTTTTTGCCTAGTCTTTTCAAAAGAGGCTCAATATTTGAAGCCAGCTCTAATGCTTGTAAAGTATCCGCCCCATACACTTCATGTGTATTTTCATCTTCAAATGCTTCGCCATCTTTTAAACCTATAACTTCCACAGTACAACCTGCTGTACCTTCAGCAAATTTGAAGTTTACAGTTCCTTCTTTTACTAGATAAGGCTCACTAATTCTTATTACTAATTCGCTACGTTTATCCACACCTTTTGGCGAGTAGCGTAAATCTCTTTGTGCAATCCATTTCTTCATAATTTACACATAACGTTTAGGGTAAATGGCGCGCGCTTTTTGCGCGTCCAAGCGAAGCGATTTTGACCCGCTTGTTATGTGTTTATGGCATGTCAAAGCAGCTGAATGTTGAAACATCTATGATACCTTGTTTGTTGATATTAAATTTCAAAAATCTGCTTCCACATTCGCTTTCCTGCCAAGGTTTGCAGTTAGACACTGACATTGTGCAAACAGATTCATAGCAGCCATATGTGAGCGTATTTCTTTTGTGTGTGCTATTAGATTCTAGCAATGATGCTACTACGGCACCTACTGTTTTTACTGGTTTGCCTTCACATGAATTATTATCTTGTGAAATTTCAATTTCTGAATTATAGAGAATAGACTCTATAAACTCGCGCTGATCAGCGAGAGCTTCGTACTCACCATGTGAAATTACCCAAACGATTCCGCCGCCAATAAAACCACCAGATACAGCTGAAAAAAGAATGATTAAGCTTAGTCTCATTATTATTTACACATAACGATTTGCTAAGGGGCAGCCGAAACGTAGTGTAGGCTGTCCCAGTGAGCGAGAGCGAACGAATTTGAGCTGCTTGTTATGTGTTTGTTATTCATATACAACCTTTTCAATAATA
>CAMYMO010000132.1 GCA_947259425.1 uncultured Ectothiorhodospiraceae bacterium
GTTGCACTAACGGCCAATGCAACGCCTGAAGATAAGAATAATTGTCTGGCCTCCGGGATGGATGACTTTTTGAGTAAACCTGTAAATCGGGACAAGCTGCGCGAAATTGTGAAAAGGATTTCTTAACCGTTACACTTGTAACCAGAAGGTAACCGGGCCATCGTTTAATAAATTAATTTTCATGTCTGCACCAAATTTTCCAGTCGCGATATGATCATATTGTTGCTTTGTTTGTTTAACGACATAGCTAAAGAGTTGTTGTCCGAGCTCGGGTGTTGCGGCTGATGAAAAGCTTGGACGGGTCCCTTTTTGAGTATCTGCTACCAGTGTAAATTGTGGAACGAGTAATACCCCGCCAAGAATATTCATCACGCTAAGATTCATTTTATCCTGTTGATCGGAGAATACCCTATATCCCAGAAACCGTTCAATCAATCGATTGGCTTTTGTTTCGTTATCGTTTTTTTCAACACCGATAAATATTAACAGGCCCTGTTTGATTTCACCGATAGTTTGAGTATCAACGGTTACACTGGCGTGTTGTACTCGTTGTAGCAGAGCAATCATTTCCGATTTAAATCAAGTGCAAACTGATCACAGGCTTGAACAAGTTCTGAACTGATGCCGGTTTCGGAAGCCGCGTGGCCAGCATCAGGGATAATGCGCAAGCTGGATCCAGGCCAGGACTTGTGTAACTCCCAGGCACTTTCCATAGGGCATATCACATCATATCGACCCTGAATAATGACACCAGGTATCTCTTTTAGTTTATCGATATTATTTAGGATCTGATTTTCTTTCAGAAACGACTCGTGCATAAAGTAATGGCACTCGATACGCGCCAGGCTCAAAGCAGTATGTGCGTTACCAAAATAATCAATCAGGTTTTGACTACTGATAAGAGTAGCGGTGCGACCTTCCCAGAGTGACCAGGCTTTCGCCGCTTGCATGCGACTAAATTCATCATCACTGGTAAGACGTTGGTAATAGGCGGCGACCATATTGTCTTGTTCCGTTTCAGGAATGGGTTTTAAGAAGGCCTCCCATACATCCGGAAACAACCGGCTTGCACCATATTGATAAAACCAGTCGATTTCTTTTTGCCGACAAAGAAAAATACCACGCAATACCAGACCGAGGACACGTTCTGGATGAGCCTGGGCATAGACTAATGCCAGTGTCGAACCCCATGAACCACCAAACACCAGCCATTTATTGATACCAAGATGTTCACGAATGGCCTCCATGTCAGCGACTAGATCCTGGGTCGTATTGTTTTCCAGTTCTGCATGCGGTGTAGAACGGCCGGCACCACGTTGGTCAAAAAGAATAATGCGATACTGTTCGGGATTAAAAAACTGGCGGTGATACGGCTCACACCCGGAACCAGGGCCGCCATGTAAGAACACAACCGGTATGCCATCGGCCGATCCGCTTTCCTCCACATAAAGTTTATGTGGGGGCGTAACATCAAACTCGAATTGATGATAAGGACTTATCGCAGGATAGAGAGGGTGCAAGGTATTAACTATCCTGAACTATTTCACCTTTAAAACCGATCAGTGCCGCTATGCCGGCTAACAATAACCCGGCCAGGACTACCCACGGTCCTGCTTGAATCAGGGTAAAGGCCCAGCCTTGTTCAAAAACGATACCTATGTATAACATTCCTGAATGTAAAATAGCACCCGCAATAAATAGCCAGCTTATAATCTGTTTGAAAACTTTTGCAACGGCAATAAAACATAATGCCAGTCCTGCCAGTATATTTAACACGGCTTCCAGATTGCCATGAGCATGGGTTGTACGCATGCGTGCCTGGGGACCTTGTAAATTAACGATATTGTTTATAGCTAAGACGGCATCGGTATTGGCCTTGGCAATTTGGTCCGCTTTTAAGGGCTCTAGATCTTCTTCGAAGTCATTCGTTTTTAAATCTTGTACTCGTCCAACGGGCGCTTGTTTCGCAATATAAGCAGCATCAATGTCACCCGCACTGGTTGCTAGCATATAGGGGCCTAGTGATGCGGTTAATACAAGATACAAGAAGCCAAATACAATATTTTTTTTACCAATCATTATTTTTACTCCTTACGATTGAAGTAGTCCATAAAACTATTTCAGACAGTGGCTGTTATTAATTAGTTTTAGTGGCGGCTAACTCTTCGTCATCAACTTGTTCCAGTCGATATCCTTGATGGTAAATCGCACTCAGTCGCCAGCCATTTTCAGGGGTGAGTTGTAATTTTTTGCGAATGCGGCTGATATGAGTGTCAACCGTTCGAGTGGTAAATTCTGAACCATGTCCCCACACCGAAGAGAGGATGTGACCTCTTGATAAAAGGCGGCCAAGATTTTTAAACATAAATGAGACGAGCTCGAATTCTTTTTGAGTTAATTTTACGACCTGATCATTCATGAATAACGTATGAGAACTCAGGTTGATTCGATAAGGCGGGTGATCCAGGACTTCTTTTTGTGCAGCGGCTCCGCCCTGGCTTCGTCTTGAGACGGCGGTGATGCGTGCGAGTAATTCTTTCTGGCGAACGGGTTTGGTGATGTAATCATCGGCCCCCATATTTAATATATTCGCGATATCTTCTTCACTATCGCGCTGGGTAACAAAGATAACCGGGGTGTCGTGTTCGGTTTGCTCACTTAACCAGGCGAGTACTTGTTCACCATCAAAATCCGGCATGACCCAATCTAATATATAGAGGTCAAAGCTTTCTTTGCGCAGCGCACTGGTGAAATCACGACCGTTTGCAAAATAAACGACATCGTATTTCTGCTCTTCCATCCAAAGCTTCATTGCTTGGGCGAGATGAATGTCGTCGTCAACTAAGGCAATTCGCAAATTGACCCCCGAATAGTTTTAGGTTTTATTGTTCAATCACTTGGAGTTTGTTGTATTAATTGTGACACAGGCAGATCGAATGCGCCATTTTCTGGTCTCAATTCTTCGTGAGGTGGCCGAAAATACCATTAATAATAATATTGGCTAAGAGTTCGTAGCTCAAAGAGTAGACTAGGCTAAAAATTCTTCAAGCATGTCTTTTTCTTGCATGGCATCCTGATAACCAAGTCTTATTAGTTCTCGACAATAACCTTTTTCAAATAACAGGTAACTGGCCAGTCCCGATCCCTGTTTATTTGATGCGCCAATCCCTTTGAGTAAATAACGAATCGTACGCGGTAATTCATACTCAAATTCCAGTGCCAGTTCTCCGATATCTCGGCTGGGTGCAATGACGTAGGCATCAGCACGGCGTAATGGGATCTCACTTTTTTTAAGATGTCGGTTAGGGATCACGTCAATGGTTTTGTTGATTCGTTCCAGGCGTTCCAGGTCGGTTTCGAGACTATCAAGAAAAATACTATCCAGAATGTGGCCTGCAATCTGGGCAAAATTTGGATAGTCATAGCTACTTCGTCTTTCGCGTGGTGGCGGTTCTTTTCGTTGATTGCCTATCACCAGGATGCGATCAGAGCCAAGGTGCAACGCAGCACTAAGCGGTGCCATTTGGCGCATTGATCCATCACCAAAAAATTCACGATGTAATTTAACCGCTTCAAAAAGATAGGGAATAGCCGATGAGGCCATCAGGTGATCAACCGATATGTTGCTCCGGCTACCAAAACGTCGTACACGTGACCAGGGATTAACCTCGTCGCTACCTTGAAAGAATGTAACAGATTGTCCGCTATTGTAGCCGGATGCAGTAATGCTAACGGCATGTAAGTGGCCTTCGTTAATACTATGCTGAATGCGGGAGAAATCTAAACGTCTCAACAGTAATTCCCTGAGTGGTTTACG
>CAMYMO010000133.1 GCA_947259425.1 uncultured Ectothiorhodospiraceae bacterium
TTGGTGACGACATATCAAAATCATATCCCTGCTCAGCATAAAGATTTTTCGCCCCACCCACGACCATATTCGTCATCTCGCCGGCCATATCACGCGCGGTATCATCCACTTCAGTAATCTCTTCGCCCAACATGCGTTGCACAAGATCGATAATCGCCGGTTTACTAAATGATATGGCAAGTGATGCGCGGACATTAGCCGAAACCATGTTCATAATGCCGGTCACATCGCCAAGTGCAACTTCATCTGTCTTGATCTGTGGCTTACCTAAATTTGGTTCCACATTGGCCATGGTCGACAGCACATTTACCATAGTCTCTAATACTGGATTGATTAGTTTTACATCCATCATTTTTTAAGGTCAGGTTGTGATGACTCGCGCTCAAGCTATTGTGTCGGCGCACCAACCCCAAAACTTAAGATGACCGGATAAAATCCCGGACTAGACTTGACCCGCTTCAGATTCTGGGAAAATATCCAGAATCAGCTCAAATTGATGATCTGTTTGGCCAACTCATGCTCAAGTTGTTCAATTTGTTGAGGATCTTCGGCAATAATCGCCATACTACCCTGCCTGGTCGGGATGATAACCCCTTGAAAACGTTTATCATTTAACTTCGATCTGTGTTTCACAAACTCCCCAGGCATGAACAACACGGTAACCGGTCCGGTCGCACTGTCTACAATCACGTGTGCCCCCTGATTTTTGCGTATCGGGCAGGCACCCGCATAATTAATCGTGCGCCCCGGTAATGCACTAAGTTCAGTGCCGTGACGCTTCAGCACCGAGTTTAACTGCTGCACTGAGAGGTTCTTATGGTCTTGCAGATGGTGCAGTTCATCATTGACGTGTTGCAGTACAACCTGTTCCAGACTGGCAGGATCAGAGCCAAACATACCATTCGTGATGAAACCACCCATTACCGCAACCAAACCCAATAGAAATGTTGCAGCCGTTGCCATGCCGATACGCTTACGACGATTTTGCTCGGCTAATAAACGCTGCCGCAATAAGATCCGTGAGGCCAGACCTTCAGGCGCATCAACCTTGCTTGCACGACTTAGTCCTGATTCGAATGAATTAAGATGTTTGGCAAAACGTGCGCATTCCTCACATTCGGAAAGGTGTTCACCTACAGATGCCTGTTGCGACATTGGGTCGGCCAGTAATAAACGTCGAATCTCCAAACAATTCATTTAATCAGTCTCATTTTAGTCGGGGGGTCATTTACAAGCTGTTTTCGCAATTGCTGACGAGCGCGGCAAACGCGGGTCATGATCGCACCTTTTTTCACCGCAAACATTTCACCTATCTCCTCACAACTGTAACCTCCGATCACTTGTAGCAATAAGGGTTCCAGGTATTGAGGATCAATCTGTTTTAACGCTTGTCGAAGCACCCAGCTTTCAACTTTACCGAGTTGTTCATCCACAAAAAGATTGGGATCGTCGACCTCAACCTGTTCCAGTGTAATCAGGTCTTTGTTTCGTTTACCGAGATGGCGAGATAATTCTCGACGTAATATCGTAAATAACCAAGCCTTAGCAGATTCTGGTTTATCCAGCTTGTCGAGTGCCTTCCAGGCACGCATGAAGGTCTCCTGCACCAGATCCTCTGCCAATTGCGGGTCTTTACATAACCAATAGGCATAACGATACAAATCCGTGGAATAGGCATTAACGAGTGCTTCAAATGTCGATTCGGTTCTGCTCATGATTTTATTCTACTCATAATTAAGTAGACCCAATACTGCATAAAATGCTTACAAAAAATATTTTATATTTTTCAGTAAGCTTTTTAGATCTCCGCCGGTCTTCTCTAGTAACTGTGCTGCATGGCGGCAATATACCGTAACAATGCTAATCACAGCCAATTTTTAAATTTAAACCCAGTTCTTTAGGAGGACAACATCATGCAAACTAAACCAACTAAAAATCTTGCTCTTATCAGCGCTATCGCCCTTGGTGTCGGACTGGCCGCGCAGGCTCAAGCGGCAAAGCCCAAATGGGAAGGTTATGAAAAATGTGCAGGAATTGTCAAAAAAGGCATGAATTCCTGCGGTACCAGTAAACATAATTGTGCTGGCCAGGCGAGCAAAGACAATGATAAAGAAGAATGGATTTACTTACCCAAAGGCACCTGCGATAAAATCACCGGTTCAACCTTAAAGAAAAAGGCCAGCTAAGATTGGCTAAGCCTGAGTCAAATCGTCATTTCACACGTAACCTGGTCTCGGGCGTCGGGATTGGGTTGCGTGCTGAACATTATCAATTTGTTAAGCAAGAACAACCTTCAACGCCGTGGTTTGAAGTCTTAATCGATAATTATCTCGGTCATGGCGGGCAGATACAGCAACATCTACAAGACTTCAGTGAACACTACCCACTGACCTTTCATGGTGTTGGCATGTCACTGGGGTCGTGTGATCCGCTGAACAAAACCTATCTTGGCCTGTTAAAACAGGCAATAAATACCTATCAACCCGCCCTGGTTTCAGATCATTTGTGTTGGACAGGATTCCAAAATGAATATCTCCACGATCTGTTACCGATGCCTTACACTGATGAAGCTGCCCGTCATGTTGCGCAAAGAATCAAGCAGGTTCAGGATTATTTAAATATTCAAATCTTGATTGAGAATGTATCAAGCTATATGCAATATCGTATCTCAGATATGTCCGAAGCCGAATTTCTTGTCTATGTATGTGAGCTAGCAGACTGCCACCTGCTATTGGATATTAATAATATCTACGTTAGTGCCTTTAATCATGGATTTGATGCCGTTGAATATCTAGACTTAATGCCGGCAAAGAGAATAAAAGAAATTCATCTGGCAGGCTTTGAAGATCAAGGCGGTTACCTGCTTGACACACACGGTGAAAAAATTCACCCACCCGTCTGGGAACTTTACCGTGAAGCCATAAAGCGTTTTGGAGTACAACCAACATTAATTGAATGGGACAATAACCTTCCTAAATTTTATGTCTTGCAACAAGAAGCCCACAAAGCAGAACGCATTCTAAATGACGCACAATCCCATGCTGCCTGACCTACAAAAACAATTTATGGATGGCATTTTACGAAAGGGTATCGACATACATGCACAGCTAGATAGCCACAATCGAGATAGCCTGCAGCAGTTAAATATATACCGCAATAGCTATCAGGGCGGACTTCTCAAAGCCTTGATCGATATCTATCCCGTTAGCAAACGATTATTGGGTACAGAATTCTTCGACGCCATGTGCCTGCGGTATATAAAACAAACACCGTGCCATTCATTTGATATAAATAAATATGGAGAATCATTTGCTTACTTTGCAGAACAGTTTGAACCGGTAAGCGAGCTTATCTATTTGCCCGATGTGATACATCTGGAATGGGCATGGCATCATGCCTATCAGGCTGTCGATCGTCCTCAACAGGACTTCACACCCTTGTTGCGCTTTACCAGTGTAAAACTCGAATCCCTGTATTTACATTTACAACCCTCGATGACCTTATTGGTCTCACCCTACCCGGTTGATTTGATCTGGTCTGCAAATCAAGATGACGAAAACCATCATCAGCAAACCATTGATCTAGACATGGGGTCTCGCCATTTAGTGATCTGGCGCAACGGATTGGATTCACATATTGATTTAGTTGAACCAAACTTTTTTGAATTTTTAGTATTAATTCAGAACAATCTAATATTGAGCGATATACAGACTCGAATCTTAAATATTGAAGAACAGCTAGCCTCCTCACTGCAACGTGGCTACCTTGCCGATTACAACTTATAAATTGCAATCAATCAAATTGATCTAGATCGATAAATCCTAGCACTGCTTTAGTTAGAGTTGCCGATGTTAATTAATTCAAGGAGATTAGTATGCACGTAGATGATAAGCAAATGGGTATACGAGTTGGATCTACTGTGTTGGTCATAATTGGACTTATCGTCGTGGCAAACATCATTGCTTAAATAAGATAAAAAACCGCCTGTTAGGCGGTTAAATATGTTGTGGAGAGAGAAATATATCAGTCAGTTGGATTACGCCTCTTTGTAAAAGCGCATGCCAACATAGAATTTTTTATCTTTATAGCGTCGGTGAACGACTTCACCAAGCGCATCGAGTATATGGGTTCGACCATTATTACCAATATTGAGTGAGACATGTAATATATCGCCGATATCGCGCGGGTCAGTCGATAAAAATCCAATTCCCTCCATCGAAAAGTCGACACACATGAGCGAAATCTTTTCGCCGGCCGATGTGGTTATTCGAATGGGACGTTGAAATGGTATGCGACGACGCGTGCGTCGTTCACTCATCATCGAGTTACTGCCTGCCTGTGATTGTTGACTATACATTTGCAATATCCCCAAATATCTTCAAGAAGGTTTTCGTAACAGCACCCAAACTTAAGTATACCTAAATATCAATAATTAACAGATATTCTAACTTATTGATTACAAATTGTAATTAGTCGGACCCCGCCAAATATCTATAAAATCCGACCGCCTATCTCGGAAAACCCTTCAAAACCGATATTTATAACAAATTTTTACAATTGACTGATGTCCTCTGGGAACACAGCGTCAGTCGGGCGGTGCTAATACCAAACCATTCACATTTATCAGCTTAATTTACTAATTCAGCAAATCTCGCTTGAATTGGCGATTATACTTAATAACGACAGCCCACTTAATTTGGGTCATATAGGATTAAGCTAATTAACCTGCATTCACTACAACTTCATCTGGAGAATATCTACGATATACACACGGGTTACGATATCGATCATTTTGTATTCCATGATACCGCCTGCTATGAAACCTGCCGGGCGGCCAGTAATACTCATGCTTCAATGGAGTCATTATTCATCCGGGAAACGGCAGACGGCCTGGATCTGAGTCTATATCTTGATATAACCACTCTCCAGCAACTCAAAAATGACAATCCATTTATATGTCTGCACCAAGGCAATCTGACCGCCTTTTGTTTGGCGGTTGAAGGAATTAGTCATTTTGTCTATTTAATCTGGAGTGCCATCCACCAACGCACGGTATCTCAACTGGAACTCGAACTACAGGCTGAGGTGGATAAATATATTCTCTGCGCATCAATTTTTGCATCGCAAACAAATGGAACCCTACCCGATAATTTATGTGAGCTGCTGTTTGCAGGTATTTCCTTTAGCCAGAATTTGACAGTCGAACAACAACGTCGATACCAACTTGCCAACCAGTATGCAGGACAATATTGCCATAACCTGCATTTTCGAATGATTAATTATGGAGAAAGTCACTTGGTGACAAAAGAAATCAGGCGATTCTATCGATTATGGCATGAACACAAAGTAAAGCGGATTGATGCTATGCCGTGACGACCTTAGATTCGATAGGTATCCATATAGGTCTGTAATATATCCTCACCCAACATGTCGATATGTCCTTTATAGCGCTCGTTACCATCACTGGTAAACTCAAAGACGAACCTTCGGTATAAACCAATCCGCCCATTGCGATCTCGACTCAGCCGCATACGTCGCAATGCCACGGTGTCGTCCAGAAACAAAACATCATGTTGCTGGCACAATCGCTTGCTCTCTTTGTGTGCAACTTCTTTGGCACCAAGACCATCCCACCACAGCCAGACCACAATCGCTAACACGAAAAGAACTAACCACCCCATACTTAAACCTCGCTTGAGCGCCGGGCCCAAAGTAAAGTTTTATCATCGCTGGTAATTGAATGTGTTTCCGGGCGGTTAAATGTTGCTTTTAACGCCGCACTGCCTTTCTCTGAGTCTGTTTTCTGTAAGTATCTATCAACCGGAATAATAAAATTTGTATCGATGTTCGAAACACCCTGATCAGCAACAAAACTCATCGCCCCATCGCTCATCAGTGCCAGCACATTACAATAAGGAGAAAATTCTGTAAATCGTATATGTTTAAACCAATGTGGTTCGGTATAAAAAAATGTTTTTGTTGTCGTCGATCCATTTTCCGGTTTGGACACAATCGCATCCTGCCATTGGTCATTTGTTACGGCTAATGCCAAACCATCGCCAATATGAAAAAACAATCCGATTTCATCCGTTACAATAACGCCAACAATGGTTGCATGATAACGAACCATGTCCTCGTCATTAATGACACCGGGTAAGGTGTTACGCGCAGTCTTGATCGCGGTACGAATCCAGAACTCTAACTCATCTCGATCAGGATGTTGTTCAGTTGTACTGAATTGAATTAAAACTTCTTCACAAATCGTTTTCGAGCCATGTTGGGCACCAAAATCTCCTTCTGCGGCCGAACCAGCGCCATCACTGACAACGGCAATAAAAACGCCATCATGTTTTTGCCAATAAAAGGCATCCTGACAGGCGTTACCATAAGCCGTATGTGAAAAGCCGCCTACTGAAGCTGCGGCCACCTTCCAATCCATTGCTATAATTTCTCATACATAGTATTAAACCGTTAAATACTTTTTTATAACCGATTGAGCAAACTCAGGATACGAGAACATATATTCTAAAATTTCCTGTTCATCAAATAATTTAAAAGCTTCAAGCTCATTATTTAGCCTGACGCTTCCTGTTGCCATTACTGAAAAAACAATCAACAGCTGATTTTTTTTATTAAATATAAAATGTCCGACAAATTTATCGATCTGTGCATCCAGGCCTAACTCTTCCTTCACCTCACGTAATACCGCAATGTCAGGTTGCTCGCGACTTTCCAGATATCCGCTAACAAAAGAATAGCGCCCATCAGGCCACGCTGCATTTTGAGCCAGTAAAATCTTATTATTATACTTTACAATGGCTGCGACGACCGGTACTGGATTATCCCAGTTAATATAATGACATTGGCTTTGTTCGCAGACATAACGATCGACACCGTCGATAGTTTTTTTACTTATTTGCTCACCGCATTGTGGACAAAAATTCATTCTATCAATCTTGCTTTTGTTCGGTGGCCACTGTATCGGTTTCACCATTAAATACAATGATAGGATCGGTAAATAATTTTGCGTTGGGGATCAGAATTTTTTGCCCATCTGAACTTAATATTGTATAACGCAAATCTATCCCAACTACCTCACCTTCGAAACTACCAACCTTAATGACGTTACCAATCTGGAAAGGCCGGTAAAGAAGTATTAGTACACCGGACAGTAAATTGGAAATGGTATCTTTTAAGGCAAAACCCAAGGCAAAACCGGTTAATCCTAATCCCGCCACCATCGCTGAGATATTTACACCTAATGTTCCAAATGCGGTTAGTAGTGCAAGCACGAAGAGAGTAATTCGATTTGTGCGACGAACCAGTGAGACAAGATGTGGATCCAAGTCAAATCGAGACTGACTTGAGTTGATAATTTTAGTAATAGCACGGTTGAGAATATAAAAAGCGAGAAGAATACCGATAGCAATACCGATATTTGGGGCCCAATTCATGAATAGCTCGATTAATCCTTCCTCTGTCTTCTCCATGGTGTCAATGATATATTGATTTCAGTTTAAACGTAAAGCTTAAACACAAAAAAAGGCGGCCCGAGATAACCGTACTCAGGGCCGCCGCTACAAGTTCAGTTTAACTGGTCGAGGTCAATAAATCATTCATCCGTTTAACAAATCCAACCGGATCATCCAGTTGCCCACCTTCACTTAACATAGCTTGTTCGTATAACAAGTGAGACCAATCACTAAAGCTCTCATCTTCAATCTTATCCTTTAATCTTTGCACAAGCATATGTTCAGGATTTATTTCAAGAATTGGATGTACATCCGGCAGGCTATGCCCGGCCTGTTTCAGAATCTTTTGCATGCTGACGGCCATATCCTGTTCTTCGACCACCAAACAGGAAGGCGAATCCGTTAACCGATTTGAAATACGGACTTCTTTGACCGTTTCACCTAAGGTCTCCTTCATTTTCTCTAACAGACTTTTATAATCTTTGCTGGCTTCTTCGGCTTTTTCTTTATCATCCTTATCTTCAAGATTACCAAGATCAACTTCGCCTTTCGCTATCGAAGCAAATTTCTTCTCACTGTACTCATCAAGGTAAGACATCATCCATTCATCGACTCGATCGTGCATCAATAAGACTTCGATGTCTTTTTTCTTAAATAATTCAAGGTGAGGCGAATTCCTGATCGCATTGTATGATTCGCCGGTTATATAATAAATCTTGTCCTGATCAGGTTTCATTCGCGCGATGTAATCATCCAGGGATACATTTTGGATATCACTATCATTATTGGTTGAACTAAACCGCATTAGTTTGGCAATTTTCTCTTTATTGGCAAAGTCTTCGGCTGGACCTTCTTTGATAACCCGACCAAATTCGGACCAAAATGTTGCGTACTGTTCCTGATCATCCTTAGCCATTTTCTCGAGCACGCCAAGGATTCGTTTCACACCACCATTACGAATCGAATCGATATGCTTATTGCGCTGAAGAATTTCTCGAGATACATTTAACGGCAAATCCGAGGAATCAACCACACCGCGAACAAATCGTAAATAATTTGGCATTAACTGTTCGGCATCATCCATAATAAAGACGCGCTTTACATAGAGTTTTATTCCATGTCGCTGATCTCGTTCAAACAAATCAAACGGTGCGCGTTTTGGTAAATAAAATAACGTCGTATAAGATTGTGTACCTTCGACATGATTATGAATCCAGCTAAGGGGATCTTCATAATCATGTGATACGTGTTTATAAAATTCCTTGTATTCATCATCCGTTATTTCTGATTTTGACCGTGTCCACAAAGCGGAAGCCTTATTGATGGTTTCGAACTCATCAGTGTCTTCACCCTTGTCATCCTGTTTACACATCTCAATCGGCAGTGAAATGTGATCTGAATATTTGGTTAGCACACTACGCAATCGAAAGGATTCAGCAAATTCTTTTTCGTCTTCTCGCAAATGTAAAGTAATGGTCGTTCCACGTTGCGCGCGTTCGATATTTTCAATATTGTATTCACCTTCACCGCTTGATTCCCAACGCACCGCCTCATCCTTATTCAAACCAGCACGGCGTGTTTCGAGCGTGACATTATCAGCAACGATAAAAGATGAATAGAAACCAACACCAAATTGACCAATCATGTTTGAATCTTTGGCCTGATCACCGGTCAGATTCTCTAGAAACTTTTTCGTACCTGAATTAGCAATCGTACCAATGTTTTCCATAACCTCTTCACGGCTCATACCAATACCATTATCAGACAGACTGATGGTATTTTTATCCTTATCATACTCGACACGAATCTTTAACTCTGAATCGTCTTCGTAAAGTTTGTCATTAGACAAGGCCTCGAAGCGTAATTTATCGCAGGCATCGGAAGCGTTGGATATCAATTCTCGAAGAAAAATCTCTTTGTTCGAATACAGCGAATGGATCATGAGGTGCAATAACTGCTTTACCTCGGTCTGGAAACTCAAGGTCTCTTTTTTGGTGTCCACACTCATGGGTGGGTCTCCTTAATACTTATTTATAGAATAGAATTTGAGCTTAAATGGGGTCACTAAAATGGGCTTTCAAGGCCTTTTTAGCCAGCTGGAGGCTGATTTAAGGTAAATGTAAATGAGGTAAAATTCGGGTCGCAATCTCCTCAACAGAACGTTGGGTCACTTCACAGGTCGGAATTCGGTTTTCCCGATACAAAATTCCAATCTGACTCACTTCATATCTGCATTGTTTGAGCGAGGCATATTCACTATCGGGGCGCCTGAGTTCGCGAATCTGATGTAAGCGCTCAGCCGTTATACTCAAACCAAAAAGGCGGTCAACACGTTCAAGCAACGCGTTAGGCAAGCGCATTAACTCGAAATCCTCCTCGACCAAAGGGTAGTTGGCCGCATATACACCATATTGCATCGCCAAATACAGGCAAGTCGGTGTCTTGCCCGATCGTGACGGTCCGATAAGAATAATATCCGCACGATCGAGATGTTTGGTGGTTATTCCATCATCATTTAATAAGGCAAAATTCACCGCATCCATTCGGTGTTCATAGTGCTTATCAGGCCCCTGACCATGGGTATGTCCCAGCGCCGAGCTGGCCTGGGTGTTCAGAATCTCTTCCAATGGGGTTAAAAATTCACCCATCAGGTCAAATATATGGGCATTGGCCTTGCTAAGTTTGGCTCGCATCTGTCCATCAACCAGGGTACTAAAAATCAGCGGCCTAGCCTCGTCTTCATTTTCATTGATGGTTTGGCACAGGTTCTCTACCTTATTTAATGAGTCAATATATCGCAATGTGATGTACTCAAATTTCAATTCCTGGAATTGTGACAACAGGCTATGCCCCAACGCCTCAACGGTAATGCCGGTACTGTCCGATATAAAATAAACTTGTCGCTTCATATTTTTGTCACACTCCTCCATAATCATAGTCGCCTCAAATTAAGTTACCAGAATAAACGGAATTTGTATGTCACTAGTCAATAAAATCGATTCAGTACGATGATACGTTGGTTTGAAACACTGGGTATGGATGATATCGCTATCGTTGGCGGTAAAAATGCCTCACTAGGTGAAATGATCCAGGGGCTGGCTAGCCGCGGTGTGCTTGTTCCCGGTGGTTTTGCCACCACCGCAGCGGCTTATCAAACTTTCCTCAAAACCAATGATCTCGATACTAAAATACATCGCCAATTAGATCAGCTGGATGTCAGCGATGTAACCGCGTTATCAAAAACCGGGCAAGCGATACGACAATCGATTATGGCGCAGGATTTTAGTGACGAATTTGTTGCCTGCATCACAGACGCCTATCACTCATTAACCGAACGCTATGGGCAAGAATCTACTTACGCCGTACGCTCGTCGGCGACAGCAGAAGATCTTCCCGATGCGTCCTTTGCCGGACAACAAGAAACCTATTTAAACATCAAAGGGCTCGACAATCTTCTGCTAGCAATTAAAGAAGTGTTTAGTTCACTGTTTAATGATCGTGCCATTGCCTATCGTGTACACCAGGGTTTCGATCACCGGCAAGTTTCGCTTTCTGCCGGCATACAAAAAATGGTACGCAGTGATTTGGCAAGCAGTGGCGTGATGTTTTCAATCGACACTGAATCCGGTTTTGAAAATGCAGTGTTTATCACTTCAGCCTACGGGCTCGGTGAAACCGTGGTACAAGGCGCAGTCAACCCGGATGAATTCTACGTTTATAAACCAAGTTTAGAAAAAAATCGGCCAGCGATAATTCGTCGCAGTTTAGGTGATAAGGGTATACGCATGGTGTATGGCGAATCGCATAGCCACCAGGCCGCAACGCTTACCCAGCCGGTAGAAGAAGCGTTGCAATTGCAATTCTCTATTAACGATGACGAAGTCCATGAGCTGGCCAATATTGCCGTCACTATCGAAGAATATTATGGCCGCCCGATGGATATTGAGTGGGCTAAAGATGGTCACGATCAAAAGTTATATATAGTACAAGCTCGTCCCGAAACGGTCAGCAGTCAGACCAATAAACAAGTTTTGATTCGATATGAGTTGACAGAAAAAAGTGATGTGTTGATCACCGGTCGCAGCATTGGCCAACGCATTGGCGCGGGTAAAGCCAAAATCATTAAAGACGTCACCGAAATTAATCGTGTTAATGAAGGTGATGTATTGGTAACTGACATGACTGACCCCGATTGGGAACCCATCATGAAAAAGGCCGCGGCAATTGTCACCAATCGAGGTGGGCGAACCTGCCATGCTGCCATTATTGCTCGCGAGTTAGGAATCCCGGCGATTGTCGGTACCGGCAATGCAACTAAAATTATCAACGACACACAGCCGGTAACCGTGTGTTGTGCGAAAGGCGACACCGGGCTGGTTTTTGATGGTGAACTCGATTATAAAATTAACCAGATCAACCTGGAGAGTATGCCTGAATTACCAATAAAAATTAAAATGAATGTGGCCAGCCCGGATCGTGCCTTCAGTTTTCAATCAATACCGAATGATGGTGTTGGGTTAGCAAGACTCGAATTTATCATTAACCGAAACATCGGCATTCATCCTTTAGCCTTATTAAATTATGGTGAACTGGATCCTGCTCTTAAAGAAACCATCAGGCCCCTTATCGCTGGCTATTCGAGTCCCACTGATTACTATATCGAAAAATTAACCGAAGGTATCGCCATAATCGCGGCTGCGTTCTCTCCCAAACCTATCATCGTACGACTATCTGATTTTAAATCAAATGAGTACGCAAATTTAATAGGTGGTCAGCTTTACGAAATGGAGGAAGAAAATCCGATGCTGGGTTTTCGCGGAGCATCCCGTTATATCAGTGACTATTTTAAACAATGCTTCGAACTGGAATGCGAGGCCATAAAACGGGTTCGAAATAAGATAGGCCTGGATAATATTGACATCATGATCCCCTTTGTTCGTACCGTGAATGAAGCGGAACAAGTCGTCAAACTACTTGAAGATAATGGTTTAAAACGCGGAGAACATGGCTTACGTATTATCATGATGTGCGAAGTCCCCTCTAATGCCTTATTAGCGGAAGAATTCTTGCAATACTTCGACGGTTTCTCGATTGGATCAAATGATTTAACTCAACTCACGCTGGCAATGGATCGCGACAGCGCATTGGTTGCCAGTGCCTTTGATGAACGCAATCCGGCGGTTAAGAAATTATTGGCGATGACTATCCAGGCCTGCAAGAATCACAATAAATATATCGGAATTTGTGGTCAGGGCCCATCTGATCATCCTGACCTGGCGTTGTGGTTGGTAGAACAAGGCATCAGTTCTATTTCGTTAAACCCTGATTCCGTGGTTTCAACCTGGTTGTATATTGCCAAAGCATTGGGAACCAAATAACCCGGCAAGCAGATTATTCAGTTCCAAGACAATTTAAATCAAGCGGCTGCTTTCGCGGCATCGACGGCAACACCTGAATTAATTTTTGCCCCCATATCGGATAGCACGGTATCCAATGCACTTAAACATAATTCGATATTCGTCATTGAACTGCTACTACCCATCAAACCAATACGCCAAACTTTACCGGCTAACGCACCCAAACCCGCACCAATCTCAAGATTAAAATCTTTTAATAATCGTGTGCGCACAGCGGCATCATCTGCCCCCTCTGGAATGGTCACTGCGTTAAGTTGAGGTAAACGATCTTTTTCCGCGACAACAAAATTAATCCCCATCGCTTCCAAACCGGCGCGTAAAGCCAGGTGATTGTTTTGGTGACGAGCCCAGGCATTTTCTAATCCTTCTTCTTGCAACATTACCAATGATTCATGTAAGCCATATAAATTATTAACCGGTGCAGTATGATGATAAGCGCGTTTTGCACCCCCCCCCCAATAGCCCATCACCAGATTCAGATCCAGGAACCAGCTTTGGACTTTCGTTTTGCGGTTTTGAATGACCTCAGCGGCTCTTGCGCTGAAACTGACCGGTGATAATCCGGGAGGTGCCGACAAACATTTTTGGGTACCCGAATAGATTGCATCGATTTTCCATTCATCGACTTTTAACGGCGTTCCGGCTAATGAAGTCACAGCATCAACGATAGTCAAACAATCATGCTGGTGGGCCAATTCGACTAATGTTTTTGCATCGGACTGAGCACCCGTTGAGGTTTCAGCATGAACAAAGGCGAGCAGTTTCGCATCTGGATTAGCCTTTAATGCCGCTTCGACTTTATTTGGATCAACAACCTTACCCCAATCATCCTCAACCATAACGGCCGTGGCGCCACAACGTTCAACATTTTCTTTCATTCGACCGCCGAACACACCGTTTTGACAGACAATGGCTTTATCGCCTGGCTCGAGTAAATTCATAAAGCAGGTTTCCATTCCGGCTGAGCCTGGAGCAGAAACCGGCATGGTTAATTCATTTTTGGTTTGAAAGGCATATTGTAATAAACCTTTCATTTCATCCATCATGCCAACAAATGCAGGATCCAGGTGACCAATGGTAGGTCGAGCTAATGCGTGTAATACACGTTCACTGACATCTGAGGGACCCGGCCCCATTAAAGTGCGTTGCGGTGGAATAAAAGATTTTACTGTCATGTCGAAATACCTTCGTTGATTTTTACTAGCCGTATAACCAAGCGCGGGAGTATACTTTAGCTTCACTGTATTGTTAAGTTAGAGTTAAATAAATGTCCAACACCTCCACACCACTGATCATCGAACCACAAGCGGTTAACAGTATGATTGCAGAGGAAAACATCCTAATTGTTGATCTGTGCCAGGCTGATAGCTACATACAAAACCATGTACCGAGCGCGGTTTATTTAGATTATAACTGGATTGTTTCCAGCCAAAAACCTTGCATGGGTTTACTGCCTGACAGCAATCAACTTGCTCGAATACTAACCGCCTATGGTATTGGTCCAGATACACATGTTATTGCTTACGATGATGAAGGCGGCGGCCGTGCTTGTCGCTTTTTATGGACATTACAAACCATTGGACATCAAAAACTATCACTCATTAATGGCGGAATTCATGCCTGGGCTGCAGAAGGTCTGGATCTGGATCAACAGATACATTTTCCACAACCGTTAGCCGCCACTCGTGAAATAAGCTATGACGATACATTAATCGCGAACAAGGATTCCATTCTGGGACAATTAAAAGATGACAACACGGTTATTCTTGATACCCGTAGTACACCGGAATTTAATGGCATTAAAGTTTTTGCTGCTCGAGGTGGACACATTCCTGGTGCAGTTCATTATGAATGGACCAATGCGATGGATAAAAATAATAATTTAAAATTAAAAGACCGTGATCAAATCAAACATGACCTGGCCGAACTGGGTGTCACTCCCGACAAAACCATTATCTGTCATTGTCAAAGTCATCATCGTTCTGCACACACTTGTATCGTATTAAATTCACTTGGCTTTAACAGCGTAAAAGGATACCCCGGTTCATGGTCGGACTGGGGCAATGACCCCAATACGCCTATCGATTAATTAACCGTAGCAGGAACCGAAGCAATATAAGAACTCTCAACTCCGGTTTCGCTATAGGCTGAGATAGTAAAGTAATAATCCCCGGTTTCAATCTGCGCTATCGTATAGCTCAAGGCTGTCGCGTCCTGAATATCGATTACATTCGTCCAGATTCCATCGGTTTTTCCATAATAGATGTAGTAACCGGCAAGATCGGTTAATTCGGAACCATCCGTATTGGTCGTTGGAGCCTGCCAACTTAATGATACTGATCCAAAAGTTGGTTCCGGTGTTGGTTCCGGTGTTGGTTCCGGTGTTGGTTCCGGTGTTGGTTCCGGGGTTGGTTCCGGTGTTGGTTCCGGGGTTGGTTCCGGCGTTGGTTCCGGTGTTGGTTCCGGTGTTGGTTCCGGTATTGGTTCCGGTGTTGGCTCCGGTGTTGGCTCCGGTGTCGGTTCCGGTGTCGGTTCCGGTTCCGGGGTTGGCGTTGTACCGGCGCCTAGATCAGGATTATTAGTAGCATCCGTTGTTGTTGTTCCACCACCGCAGCCAATCATTAAGAATAGAAATGCGGAAAACATTAAATATTTCAAATTCGATTTCATCTATGTACTCTTTTTCAACTCTAGCGTAATAATTATTACGACAAAGTCTAGAAAAAACTTAATCGAATTTTCAAAAGCAGTTCACAGTTAAAACACAGCTCATGTGAAGTCACTCACAAGTCTTACAATAATCCGGTTAAATGAATTTTATAAACTTAAAATAATTTTTTCTGACAAAAAATAATTTTATCCGCT
>CAMYMO010000134.1 GCA_947259425.1 uncultured Ectothiorhodospiraceae bacterium
TGAGCGGTTCGAAGATACGCGGAAAAAGTATCTTCGTGAAAATATGTTCGATGTGATTACCGGTATTGATGTAGTCGAACATTTTGAGGCCGTCGTCGAAGATATTGCTGGTATCTATTCAGTATTGAAGCCGGGTGGGATCGTGGTATTTCAGACACCTGATGCAGATTGTAAACAGGCCCATGAACGAAAATGTGATTGGGGTGCGTTAAAACCGTTAGAGCATTTACACTTATTTACTGCAAACGGACTCGAACAAGTTGCGTCCAGGGCAGGGTTTACAGATTATAAGGTGTATGAGCAATTTGAAGTAGCAGATGGCAATTTTGTTGCCGTATTAGAAAAATAATTACTTTTGATTAACCATAGCGCGATCTAACATAGAAATCACTTCTTTAGTCGTAATTCGCGCCATGGTGCCCTCATCTCGGACGCGTGTTCCCCAGGGTATCTCATCGACTTCTTTTCCAAATTTTTCCCGAATGGCATCGGGATATTTATTAACTACATAGTCATTACTCAGATAGGCCCGGGCACGGTCCGGATTCGTTGTTGCGTAGAGTCCTAATACGGGTGTTCCAACTGCAGTGGCAAGGTGGGCTGGGCCTGCATCAGGTGATATGACCAGTTTGGCCTGTTTTAAAATAAAGAGCAGTTGTTTTAAAGAAGTTTTACCTACTAAATTATCGACAGGATGTTTAGTGAGAGAGCTAATTTCTCTGGCATAGTGCTTTTCAATCGCAGAAGGGCCACCCGTGATAATAACATTTAGGTTATATTTTTCGACGGCATAATCCGCCACAGCCGCATAACGGTCGATAAGCCAGTTTCGGTAAGCCATACTTGAGCAAGGACTGATAACCAGCATTGGTCCGTCACTTGGAATCAGCTCGGAGGCACTTTTGATAGCCGCATTTGGAATTGGGATATCCCAGCGCAGAGAATGTTTTTGTATCCCTAGCGCCTCAGTAAAACAAAAAAAACTATCAACAACATGT
The DNA here is from genome assembly GCA_947259425.1 of uncultured Ectothiorhodospiraceae bacterium. GTDB lineage: Bacteria > Pseudomonadota > Gammaproteobacteria > UBA6429 > Thiohalophilaceae > SZUA-24. The sequence continues at coordinate 999 of CAMYMO010000134.1, forward strand.
TGTCTTGGTTTATAGGTGATTTTTTCATTGGTAAAAAGCCATTGCAGATCTTTAGCGCGTTTACGATCAAAACCTAATTTATACTTTGCATTTATAAAAAGGCTTAACAGGCTCGAACGCAATGACATTTGCATGTGTAATAGAACATCAAAAGTGCAATTTTGAAGCTGTTTGCGAATGCGGGCGTATGAGGCCAATTTTTGGTTTTTATCAAAAACGATAAAGTTTATACCTTCAATATCTGAAACCAGAGAATATTCGGTCTTACCGATGATCCAGGTTAATTCTGTTTCAGGCCAGTGTTCCTGTAGAGTACGAACAGTCGGCAGGGTATGACTGATATCGCCGATTGCTGATAAGCGTAAGATACATATAGATTTCGGCGGATGTTCAAATGTGATCGACATCAATTTGGCTTTTTTGTCTAATTGGCGTGATAATATTTTCTATTACTGTGGGGAGTCAATGACTAATTGAGGAATTATCTGATAAACTGCAAAAAGTCAGATTTAGATGTCTAAAAGAGTAAATAATGGAAAAATACGAACAGCCCTATCAATCATGTCCGATCTGTGCCAGTAATGATATTAGTCAATATCATCAGGATTTCCGCGACAATAAAATTTTCAAGTGCGGGCACTGTTCGGTTGAATTTATGAACCCTGTTTACAGTGATGAATATCTTGCAGATTATTACTCAAAGTATTATGAAGGGGCTGATAACAGCCTACAGGAACAAAGTGCGTTAGAAGGGCAACGTCGAAATAACGCCGTTAAAATGGATATTTTAGCTAAATTTATTGAAAAGCCTGGAAATCTATTCGATTTTGGATGTGGTAATGGTAATTTTTTAGAGTACACAAAAAAATTGGGCTGGCAAGGTGAAGGCTATGATGTTGACTGTGCTGCAATGAAACCGGTTGCAGATCGACTGGGTACAAAAATTTATTGCGGGGATTTTATTGAAACGGATGTTCCTGAGGCGAGTTTTGATCTGGTTCATGCTCACCATGTGGTCGAACATTTAAAAGATCCGGTTCGCGATATAAAGAAATTACATAAGCTGATTAAACCAGGCGGTTATTTATATGTGGCGGTACCAAATATTAATGGCTATTCTTCACGCTTAAAGTTCTTTTTAGAAAAAATCGGCCTACGAAAGAAAAATATAGGCAAGTATTATGATACTGACCATCACATTTTTTATTACTCGCCTAAATCCTTGCATCACTTACTTGAATCGAATGGATTCAAGGTGCATCTCAGCATGACCGGCTCAAAAGCGACGATGTCTGAAAATAAATGGGTGCAATTTTTCAGTTATTATCTTACCGCTAAATTGTGTGCAGGTTCGGCTTTTTTAGTCATCGCTTCAAAAGAAGGCAATTAGCAGGTGAAGAAAATATACCAGCCGTCAACGGGTGAGTATATCGTGTATAACCCGGAGTTTATTCAAAGTCCTGAAGAATTAGATATCTATACTATCCAAAGCGATCTTAAATCGAGCAAAAACACCCAACGTGGGCAGGCCTCTTTTTTTGAGCTAAATGGATTGCCATCCGTATTTAAACATTACTATCGTGGTGGTTTGGTAGCAAAGGTAAATCAAGACAAGTATTTATGGACAGGTTTAACCAATACACGTGTCTATAAAGAGTGGGAGTTACTGGATTCGATGGCTATTTTGAAGCTACCTGTTCCTGTTCCGATAGCTGCAAGAATCAAACGACATGGTCTGTTTTACAGTACAGATTTAATTACACAACGTATCATGAATGCGAAGCCGTTTGGTGAAATACTAAAAACGATTAGCGTAGACACTTCAGTTTGGGAAATACTTGGAAAACTTATTCAGACATTTCATCGACATGGTATTTATCATGCCGACTTGAACGCAAACAATATACTGATGACGCATGAAAATGATTTATACTTAATTGACTTTGACAAGAGTCGAATGCGTATGAAATCGGTAACTTGGATGAACAAGGTGATTCATCGCCTGCAACGTTCGTTTAATAAGATTAAAAGTAGCCATCCTGGCTATCATTATTCACCCGAGAATTGGCAGGCATTAATGCGAGGCTATCACAGTTAGTTTAAGAGATTAATTAATTTTTTTAACGCTTGGTAGTAGTCATCAACGATATTTTCATATTGTTTAACCAAACCATACCCATTTTGGCCCAGTCGTTTCACACGTTCTGGATCGTTAATTAAGTTATTAATCGTTTCTTCCAAATCATTCTCTTTGATTGAGAGTCCGGCCTCATGTTCAATGAAGGTATTCGCTTCACTCTCAAAGTTAGACATAAAAGGTCCGAATATTACTGCTTTGGATAAACGCCCGACTTCAATGATATTTTGTCCACCAAAGTCTTTAAATGAGCCACCCATGATGACAAAGTCACTTCCTGCAATATAGTCAGGTAATTCGCCGAATGTATCGGCGATGAAAATTCGGGTATCGATTGTAACCGGCTGGTTTTTACTATGTACTGAAAAATTAACTTCTAATTTAGTTAAATCATTAATGATACTCTCAATTCGTTTTGGATGTCTGGGTACAATGACTAATACTCTATCTGCTGTGTCTGCCTGTAGAAATGCCTGTGCGATGAGTAACTCCTCTTCGTCGCGTGTTGAAGCCGCCAGGATATAGGGCTTTAACAAGGATTTTGGTGTAATTTGATCTATATTGACTTTATTCCATTTAATATTGCCAAGTACTTTTGTTCTATCTTCTTCAGCACACATTTTAATGAATCGTTGTTGATCCAGTTCGCTGCGCGCGAAGATATAATGAACAA
>CAMYMO010000135.1 GCA_947259425.1 uncultured Ectothiorhodospiraceae bacterium
TCGATGCGGCGGTTGAAGCATCGCGCTTACGGCTACGTCCAATCCTGATGACCTCGTTCGCTTTTATCATGGGTGTCTTACCGATGGTGATTAGTAGCGGCGCCGGTTCTGAGATGCGTCAGGCCATCGGTATTGCGGTATTTTCCGGAATGATTGGGGTCACCTTCTTTGGTTTGATCTTTACCCCGGTGTTTTATGTGATGTTTAGAAAGCTCGAGTTAACGTTCAAACGTGAATCACTGCCAGCCAGCACAGATTAACTTCGATCATCTTTATCCTGAAATTCACCTTCGATAAAATGTTTCGGTCCAGACTGTGGCGGATGATCCGGGTTTATCTGCACGATAGTGCCACTGTTTTCCAATACCCACAGCGCCAGCTTTTTACGAATAGCGGGGATTAGGATGATAAAGCCAATCGTATCCGTGAAAAACCCAGGGGTTAATAATAATGCCCCGGCAAAAAACAACATGATGCCTTCGAGCAGACCAACCGCGGGAATCTGACCTTGTTGCATTTGTCTTTGCACATTTTGTAGCGTCGACAATCCTTGATGACGCAGCAAGGCCACGCCAACAACCGCGGTAAACACAATCAATAATATCGTTGATAGAGCACCGATTTCCGTCCCAATCTTGATGAACAGATAGATCTCAATCAATGGCATGAGAATAAAAAGAGCAATTCCAAGCTGGAATTTTCGCATTCTGAGTTGTTCCCCATATATATAGTGTGCAGTACCACTATAATTTACTGATAATAAAATCAGATTATGATTATCTAGATGGACTGGCTTTCACCTGCCCTGCTTGTTACATTTGGGCATATGAACGCAAATTCAAGCCCCTACCAGATTGTGATGACCACCTTTCCCGATTTGGACAGTGCCAAACAACTGGCTGAGCGGCTTGTCACACAGCATTTAGCCGCCTGTGTAAATATACTGCCCGCAATGACCTCGATCTATTCCTGGCAGGGCAAACTTGAGCATGGCCAGGAGCATCAACTGCTTATCAAGACCGAACAGCAGCGAGTTAACGCGGTCCAAAACGAGATCGAGCAGGTTCACCCGTATGAACTTCCTGAAATCATCGTAGTCCCAATCGTAGCGGGTCATAAACCTTATTTAAACTGGATATTCGAGTCGGTAAATAAAAATGATTAAAATCAAAGCCTTAATGTTTTCCCTATTATTTCTTGTTAGTCACCTGAGCTTCGCCGCCAGCCCATTACCCCCTCAGGAAGCCTTTAAATTCGACGCGGTTGTTGACGGAGACACGATCAAAGCCACCTGGACCTCGGTGGATGACTATTATTTGTATCGGGAAAAGACTCGCTTTGAATCTGGCACAGATGGCATTGAATTAGGCCAACCGGTTTTCCCCAAGGGCAAAATGAAACATGGTATCCGCCCCGATGGCACGGAAGGGGATGTTGAAACCTATATGCATTCGGTCACGATCGAAATCCCGATTAAGACATCAAATGGAGGGGAGCTAAAACTGATTGCTCATTCCCAGGGATGTGCTGAAGAACTCGGCATCTGCTACCCACCGCAAAAACGCGAAAAACTACTAACCCTCGCGGCCCTGACGACCCAATCGGAAACTCAATCCAGCCCCAAATCAGCTTTAAGCGGTATTAGCGATCTAAGTTCACAGCTTGGACTCGCTGGTGCCCAATCTAATGAGCCCTTACCGGCCAAAGAAGCCTTCAAGATGAGCAGTCATATCGAAGGTAATATGGTCGTCGTGACCTGGACGATTGCGGATGATTACTACATGTACCGCGATAAATTCTCAATCGCCTCGTCCACCACCGGTATCGAATTTGGCCCAATGAAAGCCCCGGCCGGAAAACTAAAACATGGTATCCGACCGGATGGTACCGAGGGTGACGTCGAAGTTTTCACCAAAGAAGTCTCAATGGGTTTCCCAATCATCGCCAGTAACACGGGTATCAATAAAATAAAATTCTTCGTCAAGGGCCAGGGTTGTGCCGAATCACTTGGTATTTGTTATCCACCACTCAAACTCCCGCAAAGCCTGAGCACCGATGTCAGCTTTAAAATAGATGAAGCAGCGATGGACTCTGGAGCTGTAACTGAATCAGCCAGTGTTGAATCAAGCCAGGCAACCATCGCAACCGATACATCAGAACCCAAAGAGTTTATCTCTGAGCAAGACAAATCGGCCATGATCCTGGCCTCAGGTGAAACCATCGAAATTATTATTTATTTCTTTCTCGGTGGATTAGCCCTCGCCTTCACCGCCTGTATGTATCCAATGATCCCGATCTTGTCTTCCGTCATTGTCGGCCAGGGCGAAAAGATCACGACAGCACATGCATTTAATCTGTCACTGTTTTATGTTTTATCAATGGCCGCCACCTTTGGTGTGATGGGTGCTTTATTTGCGGGCGTTGCCAAAGGCTTCAATGTACAAGCCGCCTTCCAGAGTCCATGGGTCCTGCTTCCGTTCTCTGCTTTATTTGTCGCATTGGCCTTTTCCATGTTTGGTTTCTTTAGCATTCAAATGCCCGCCAGCCTGCAAGGCAAACTTAGCGAAATGAGCAGTCATCAAAAAGGCGGTTCCTTCATTGGTGTGATCGTGATGGGTATCTTATCGGCATTGATCGTTGGCCCTTGTGCCGGCCCGGTGTTAATCGGTGCGCTCGCCTATGTCGCATCAGAAGGTGATGTCTTCCTGGGTTTCCTATCGATGTTTATCATGGGCATCGGGCTAGGTTTACCGCTTATTTTTGTTGGCACTTCGCACGGCAAATTCCTACCGAAAGCCGGGGGCTGGATGGATACCGTCAAATATGCCGCCGGTGTTGTCTTATTAGCGATTGCCTTGTTGTTCCTGGAACGCGTGAGTTTTATCTCCGCGACGATGATAATGCTGGCCTGGTCAGCCTTGCTAATCATCGCAGGTGTCTACATGGGTGCCTTTGATCCGATAAAAGAAGGACGCTCGGGTTGGTTTAAACTCTGGAAAGGCTTGGGACTCGTGTTGATTTTATACGGTGCGATTGTGATGTTAGGTGGTCTAACCGGTGCCCGCAACGTGACCGATCCATTACACGGTTCGAAGTTAACCATGGGCGGCGGCGGTGGCCATCCGCAAGCCGAACTGGGATTCAAGCACATTAAGACCGTCGAAGATCTACAGCACGAACTCAATCAAGCCAAAGCGACCGGTAAATACGTGATGCTGGATTTCTACGCTGACTGGTGTACTTATTGTAAACAGTTTGAAGACTATGTGTTCTCTACCCCTGAGGTGCAAAATCTATTAGCCGACTTCGTCTTGCTGCAAGCCGATGTCACTGACAATGATGAGCTCGATCAAGCGCTACTGACCCATGTTAATGTGATTGCCCCGCCGGCGATTTTATTCTGGGGTAGCAATGGTGACGAGAAAACGAAATATCGGATTATCGGATCGATGGATGCAAAACAGTTTATCGATCACGTTAACCTGATATTAAAAGGCAACTAAATGTTTTTACAGCGTGTGAAAGGTAAGGCAACGGTTGTCTTTGTCATCATCGCCGGTGTGCTGGCACTGGGGGCCGGGATTGGACTATCCATGTATTTTAACCCATCTGCAAAAGTAGAAACGCCGGCGATCAAACCGACCTCAATCATCGGCAGTAAACGACCTGACTTCACGATGCAGGATGTAGACGGCAAGCAACACAGCATCACTGAATTCGATGGTCAGGTGCTGATCGTCAACTTCTGGGCCACCTGGTGTCCACCCTGTCGTCGTGAAATTCCGGCCTTGATTGCCCT
>CAMYMO010000136.1 GCA_947259425.1 uncultured Ectothiorhodospiraceae bacterium
TTTATAACATTAAAAACGGTGATCTCGTCTCCACCGTGCCACTAGAAGCTACGAACGTATTCTGGAATAAAGATAAAATTCTATCAATCAAATATATATTTTCGAGGGACTCAATTATTGCCTTATCAGAAATGAAGGTGGCGAGCAAAGAGAAACAGTCAGCTATAGTAGCAAGTCTCATGAATGCGTATGAAAAGGCGGTAAAGGGTTACCATGATAATAAAGATCCTTACAGTGCTGCAGATATTCTCGATGAGGCAGGAATTCAGAATTACATCATGAATAATGAAATTGACACAGTTTTGCAGAAGGTTATCCGACAACACGCGATCTGGTTAAGCAAAACAGATGACCGGTTTGATCAGGTGGAAAATTATGTAATGAAATCGGGATTGAAGCCTGAACAGGATAAGCAGATAGAGAAGGCTATTGCTATGGCAAGGGCAAGAGCGTGCGTAGTAAAGAAGGCCAAAAAAAATACCGAAAACATAAATGACATATCTTGCCAACAATATAGTTGGCTAATAAATGATATATACGGAAAAAACAGGATTAAAAGTCGCAAGACTCCAATCGATTTCGGAGCATTCCCGGACCAGTTCTATTTCTCAGATAATCGGATTTTTGTTGGCAAGTGGCAATGTCGTTATGGTGCGCCTGAATCAGGAGTAAGCATTACCACATATGATCGCATTACTTTTGAAGCCATACAGAGTAATACTTTACTTAGTTGTGACAGTGAACAACAAGATAGCATCCAGCAGATTAAAATATTAAGTAATAAGTTATTGGTTTCAATAGGCTATCGATATGAGTCAGATAGCAGAACCAATTTAATGGTTCTCGATAAAAAATCTCTCGAAAAACAGTGTGAAGCCCATGTTAGTGTTAGTCTAGAGCAGATCGCCGCCTATCAACCTGACATTTGCGGTTGCATTACAGGGAATATTACAAACTGTGCTACTAATTCAGCCGAAGTCCCTCCTGAAAACAGCAATGCAAAAATCCTGGACAAGCTCAAAAAAGCGGGTAACACAATTAGATATGACACGCAAATCCTTGCAAAGACAGAAAATTTTGTCGTTTTATCGAAACGTAGTGGGACTAAAAGAGAAATTTCTGTTTTTAATCGGAAAACTGGTGTTCAACACTCAATATCGCATCCACTATTGTATGAAGGACATCGATTAAATTACAACATGATACCTCTCGAAGGTAGTGACCGAATGTTGTTACGTCAATATGACAGATACAATGGCAGAAGCAGAATCGTATTATTTGATATCCAAAAGGGAACCTCCAAAATAGTTTTATCACTTCTAACACAACATAATATTCACCCTGTAATCAAGATTGCCGATTCAAAGCTGTTTATTGGATACGGACGAGATTTCGCTGTATATGATCTGAATACCTCCAAATATTTAGCATTCGAAAAATATTTTATTACCGAGGGTTTTTACAATAATGGACACGGGGTGGATAAAAATAAAATCAATTCACTCATTCTGGATGGAACGAACTTAATAATTCTGACATTTAGTGGGGAAAACAGTCGGGTAATCAATATTAATGATCTGTAAAAAAATTTTTCCGTTTTATGACCGCTCCTGGCCGTTTTGAGTCTGTTGGTTAAATTTCCACAATGACCGCTGCGTATAACCCATACATTTTCTACAAAGTGATCGAACTGGTCGAGACTTATATTCGGATGTGTAAGATTAAATATGAGTTACTACATATTAAACTAAGTTTTGTTATCCCGCTTTTTAGGTTTAGCATCTCCCGTCTTTCGTTTACCTTTGGCCTTTTTATCCTTGGCTCGTTTTTTTGCTTTTTTCTTTTTGTCTTTTTTAGGCTTACTCTTTGACGCGCGAGGTTTATCCGATCGACTCTTATCGTCCGTTGGTTTTCTTCCAGGTTTACGCTTTGAATATTTACGTTTAGCTGGCTGGCTATCTCCCTCGCCTACTCTGGAAATTTTCAATTGTTGTCCGGCAACCCAGACTTTTTTCAGATCATGAAATATTTCTTTCGGCATATCTGCCGGCAGATCGATCATGGTGTATTCATCATGGATATTAATCCGACCAATATACTGGCTATCAATGCCGGCTTCATTGGCAATCGCACCGACGATATTGCCAGGTCGAACCTCATGATCGTGGCCTACCTCAAGTCGAAAACGCTCCATACCGTCTTCTGGCCCTGAGTCTCTTCGTTGTGAGCGATCACGCTCCCGGTCACGACGATTCGGTTTACGTCCTCGACCGCCATCCTCTTTATCCCAGCTCTCTCTATCACGGCCTTTACTACGTTGCGGTTTATTCTGTAATAAGAATGGCTCATCACCCTGTAATATTTGTGCCAGAGCGGCGGCAATCTCCAGTGATGGGACATTATGTTCATGCTGATATTGTTCAATCATCTGATAGAACATCCCTAACTCTTCGGTGGCCAGGGTATCGGTAATGCGTTGTTTAAATTTAGCAATCCGCTTGTCATTAATAATTTCAGTCGATGGCAGCTCCATCATCTCGATCTTTTGCTTGGTCGCTTTTTCTATCGAATGAAGTAAACGTTTTTCACGTGGCGCAACAAATAATATTGCATCGCCTTTACGACCCGCGCGCCCAGTACGACCAATACGATGTATATAGGCTTCGGTGTCATAAGGAATATCATAGTTAAAAACGTGACTAATACGTTGCACATCAAGCCCGCGCGCGGCAACATCCGTCGCCACTAAAATATCAATCTTACTTTGTTTCAACTGATCGATGGTTCGCTCGCGTTGCTTCTGCGGTATGTCACCATTTATTGCCGCGACAGAATAACCCCGCGCTTCAAGTTTGTCTGACAACTCAACGGTCGCGGTCTTGGTGCGGACAAATATAATCATCGCATCAAACGGTTCGGCTTCCAGTATTCGAGTCAACGCATCGAGCTTATGCACACCACTGACTGGCCAGAAGCGCTGGCGAATCGTATCGGCCGTCGCTGTTTTAACTTTAATAGTGACTTGTTCAGGTTCGTTTAGATACTTGGTCGCGATGCGACGAATCTGTTGTGGCATGGTCGCAGAGAACAACGCAATCTGCCTGTCTTCCGGGGTTTGATCTAAAATCCATTCCACATCATCGATAAAACCCATGCGTAACATTTCATCGGCTTCATCCAGCACCAGGGCACTGAGGTTGCTTAACTTCAATGTACCTTTACGCATATGATCCATAACCCGACCCGGGGTGCCGACCACAACATGCACGCCGCGCTTCAGTGCACGAATCTGACCACTGTAATCCTGGCCACCATAAATCGGCAAAACATGGAATCCTTTCATGTGCGAAGCATACTTCTGGAACGCCTCGGCCACCTGGATCGCTAACTCGCGAGTCGGTGCCAACACCAACACCTGCGGGTCTTTTTCTTTCAGGTCGATATTCGACAGCAACGGCAAAGCAAAGGCCGCCGTCTTGCCGGTACCGGTTTGGGCCTGACCCAATACGTCACGACCTTCCAATAACAACGGGATGGTCTGCGCCTGAATGGGGGATGGGGTTTCGTAACCCACCTCATCCAACGCCTTTAAAAGAGGAATATTGAGCGCCAATTGGCTAAACGAAGAAATCGTGTCAGAAGTCATTAATGCACCTGAAAAATTAATAAACTGGGGAATTACCCATGGATTACCGAATACCTTCGGAATTTGGCCAGCTCATCAGTTTGGCAGATCCTCAGGAGGGCGCGTAGTGTAACGATTTGTGTGCTATGTTGC
>CAMYMO010000137.1 GCA_947259425.1 uncultured Ectothiorhodospiraceae bacterium
CTTTTAATACCGTTGTCTATTTTTATTATTTTCTCAACTAACTCTTTTTTGCCATCATTATTTATATCCACAAAAGAAAACTCAGCATCTATGGATTTGAAATTCTTATCATTTTTGTCGTATTGTCCTTCATTATTACTCCCTTTAAACTGATGTAATAATTTAAATTTCTCATTTTGTATTATGTAAATTTCTTTATTCACTTTTGTATAACCGTGACTAAATGATAACTGATCCTTCACTATTTCACTGGAACCATCATTATTAATATCAATTATCTTTTCCTCTACCGCACCTCCAGGTAATTCAACAGCTTTTTCATTATTAGTGTCTACTGCAACTCCAATACAACATTTCGGGTTTCCATAAAAATCATTAGCAGTAACAAGATACAATTTATAATCTTTACCTTTGTTTTTTATTAAATATTCACTCTCAATACTTAATGCGACTTTGTTGATACTACTTGTGGTTATTATTTTGTTAAGCTTCTCCAAGGCAACACTTGAATCTGAGCTATAGCACGCATGTGCGATAAAGCTATAAACAATAACAAGCAATATTGATGTAAATTTCCTAATATTCAAGAATTAGCCCTTAATTTTTTCACCACGTTTATATTTCTGATGTATCTTTGCTGAAACTTCTGACTTCGTAATCTCACCATTCTTGTCAACATCAAGCCACTGGGACAATGGGACAATGGGGGGCAGACCCTATTTCTCTAATATCAGTTTTCGCCTTGTGTTCAATTTGTTTTTTCTCGGTGTGCAGAGAATGTGAATTCTCAACCGTCAGGATGTGATCGTTGCCACTCTGTATGGTTTGTGTCTCACCGGATTCAATCAACATGGTCTTGGCGGCGTATTGCTCCATCTCACCCTCTTCGGTACCGAGATAAACTTTATGGCCACTGGCTTTTGCGTCGAGCTTTAATGAGTTCTTTCGCTCTCGAGTGAATAAATCAATACTCCCTTCACCCTGGCGATCTTCCATGAGTAACTCGTTATGCAGTTCAGGATGAACGAATACCGCGAAGGCCAAGGATGGCTGAGAGAGTCCTCCCCTGGAAAAAGCATTTATTTTTTTTAAATTATCTAAATGCACTACCGATATCCCATTCATCTAGCCGAATAAACTGTAGTCCTACAGGGTTTACTTTCATGATTCTGTTGACGACTTTTTCGTGGTAGAGCTTTTTACTTGGTTTTTCTTCCAGTATAAAGACTAACCGTTTATCTTCGTCTATCTCTGAAATTATATCCTCATCTAATGATAGCTTTTCAATGGCATAACTCGAAGTTCTCTGCCTGTAAACAGAACGCTGCATATGCATACATTGAATCTCATTGTAGATATGAAATATCTTATAGCCTGTTGTCATTTTCCCATTATGATCAATTCTGGCTTCAAATAATTGAGTTTTATATAATTTCATCGCCTCTAAAACATTCGCAACTTTTTCCGTAAAGACATCGGGTGGCAGGTAATGATAATCGACCAATATTGGATTATCGGGAATAGGATCACCGATAACTAAATTAATCATGTCAGCCTCTGGTAATTTATCAATATCATCAAAAAAATCATCGCCTATATCATTGGTGGCTTCATCCCAACTTAATAATGGGTAATCATCATTATTCTCACGCTCTAAAATATAATAGTGTTTATCATAATTCATAACTCTAGGCCCCTACCTTTAACGGCCCACTCTTTGCTAACAACGTATTGGTATCCGGGTGCCTTAACTGGTGCTGCCGACTGTCATGACAATTTTCTGTGTTACCTGCTTTTTCCGGAATTCCCTCGACATTGGCACACCCACGCTGACTGATGGGAGCATAATCGTCACCGTCTGCCGTTAAGGTCCAAATGTAATTATCGATATATTGCAATATATCTTCACTTATCGAGTTCATATCGTTTTCAAGCCCTTTAGGATTAGAACAAAATTTATTCTTTTTGACATCTTTTGCTATATCATCAACCTCTTCCATAACCGCCTTCACATATGAAATCCCACCTCGATTCTTTGCAACGCCTTTTGAATGATTACTTTTATGTAACGGCACTTTTAGTTGACAGGCCGCCTCTAATGTCATCGGCAGCATCACACCGTTATTGTGATGATTAATATCGTAGCCACTGATATCAAAATAATTCTTCCATTTAGAACCCGAGACTGACTCTGAGACAATAATATGATGCGCCGCAATTGAAGAGGGTTTGTAATACCATTGGTGGTTCTTAATATCTGTTTTGCTGGTTAGATTTTTCATAATATTACGTGCCAGAGTACCGCTGTTTCCTTTATTCTCACCTTTTTTGCGTTTATTCTTATTTTTTAATGGGCAGGTTTTATTTAACGGTTTACTGCATTTTTTCGTCGCGCTCAGTTGATACTCGCATTTCTTTTCTTTGTCTTTCTTTTTATTGTCGGTTGTTTTTTTCTTATCATCGCCAAAGCCTTTTTTCATGTCCTTCCAAAAGTCTTTGGGATCTTTTGCGATGGATTTACCTTTAGTGCCCAGCGCGGTGATGGCCGCAACCGCAGTGGCGGTCTCCGGTGCCTGCTGTACTGCTTCAGCGCCGGAAGCCTCGGCCGTATTGTCCAGTTCTATCTGGCTTAAGCATTCCTGCTTGTATTTTTCACCTACCTCGGCAGGACTCAGCGTTTTTCCTGTCTCTTGATCGGTATAGGTATTCATGCCCTTTTCTGCAAACCATTCGGCTCGCGTACCAATGGCTTTGCATTTCACTTCCTGCACGAGTTGTTTGGCACTGCCCTTTAGCTGGTCAATCGTTAGATCTTCACCTTCTATGTCCTGTTTTGCTGTTGGCGAGTTTATGCTGGCCGCTAATTCCTGTGCTTGACGCACAACATGATTAAATACGTCTAATGCTGCCAGACTCAATTTAGAGATATCGGCTCCACCCTGACTACCACTGGCACCACCTCCACTACCGCCACCACCTTCTTTAGCCGTCGCGCCTTTAAGATAAACGGCATTACCATCGATGTTAACGGTTGTCCCTTTGATTTGGATGGCACCACCGGTGTCGATCACAACGGAACCACCGGCCTGACTCACGGTTATATTTCCACCACCCTGGCCTTTGACGGTGATCGCCTTGGCGGCTTTGATCTCAAAATTTCCGTTTTTACAAACGATGTTTAAATTTTTATTTCGCACCTCTAACGACATGTTGTTATTCACATCGATCACCATGTCTTTGCCGGCTTTTATTTCAACGTTTTCTGTTTCGCTGCTGAGATTTATATTTTTACCGGCCTTAAATCGAATATCTGTTTTCGCCTTGTGTTCGATTTGTTTTTTCTCAGTGTGCAGCGAATGTGAATTTTCAACGGTTAAGATATGATCATTACCACTTTGAACCGTCTGCGAATCACCCGATTCGATCAACATGGTCTTAGCGGCGTATTGCTCCATCTCACCCTCTTCGGTACCGAGATAAACTTTATGGCCACTGGCTTTTGCATCGAGCTTTAAGGAATTCTTTCTTTCACGAGTAAATAGGTCGATACGCTCTTCACCCTTACGATCTTCCATTAATAATTCGTTATCCCCCCAGGAACGTAACAGGTTATTACTGTTATTGTTCGAGGTAATTAAATTAGGTAGTTCAGGGTTATGCAACGCACCTAACATGATAGGACGATCGACGTCGCCGTTGACACATGTCAGTATCACTTCCGTTCCAGCATGTAATGGAAAATGCATGCCGTATTCCATACCTGAATAAGTCTG
>CAMYMO010000138.1 GCA_947259425.1 uncultured Ectothiorhodospiraceae bacterium
TCCGACCTACCAAAAAGGGCATCATAATCTAGCGATGGCTTATTATGTTACTGAAAAGGATAATCTGGCATTGAATTCAGTCAATGATTCATTAAGATTGGCCCCCAATTTTCGCGACTCTATAATTTTAAAAAGTAAAATATTACAGGCGATGGGAAAGGTTGCTGAGGCTAGAGAACTTGAGGAAGAGGCTCAATTTTTACCGGAAAGTGGTGACTGGACGGAACATGTACCGATTAAATAATTTAGCAAAATAAGGTTAATATCTTTTAGTTCATTGTTTCAGTCGCAACTGCTCGAGCAGTGGTGCTTTTTAGCCCTTGTTCATCCAGTCTCTGAAAAAGAGATGCTGTAGGCAGGCGTGTCGTTTAGAAAATAAAAAGGCCCGATTGCGGGCCCTTTTGCAAGTCCAGGTGTTATCAATTACATGACTCTAAACTGCGAGATCAGCCCTTGCAGCTGTTGGGCGAGGTTGGACAATTCGCCACTCGCATTCGCCGTTTGTTGTGCACCATCTGCAGACTGTTCAGCAACTCGGCTAATTTCGACGACGTTTTTATTGATTTCTTCGGCGACTTTGCTTTGCTCCTCAGCCGCAGTAGCTATTTGTATATTCATTTGACTGATATTAGCCACTTTATCGGTGATGAGCTGTAGTGAGCTACCAGCAGAAGATGCGTTTTCTACTGTCTGTTCAGCTTTCTCCTGACTACTATCCATCGCGCTAACGGCTTGTTGTGCACCGGATTGTAACTGTTCGATCATTTCCTGAATTTCCTGGGTGGAGGTTTGTGTACGGCTCGCTAAGGTTCTTACCTCATCTGCCACAACCGCAAAACCACGTCCTTGTTCGCCGGCACGCGCGGCTTCAATTGCGGCATTTAAGGCCAACAGGTTAGTCTGTTCAGCGATACTTTTTATGACGTCTAATACACCACCAATTTGTACACTGTCGGATTCGACTTTTTTTATCACTTCCGCAGCATTTACGATATCGCTAGCAAGGCTGCTGATCGACGATACGGTGTCATTAACAACGGCGCTACCGGTATTAGCCTCTCTATCTGCTTCGTTTGCCGAATCGGCGGCTTCCTGGGCATGTCGAGCGACTTCCTGTACTGTCGCGGTCATTTCATTCATGGCCGTGGCGACCTGTTCGATCTGGCTTTGTTGTTGTTTAACGCCGGTGCTGGTGATTTCAGTAATACCCATTAGATTACCGGATGAATCGGTAATTGTACTGGTCGATGAAGTCACTTCAGAGATCATGCCACGTAAACGAGTTACCATTGCATCAACTGAGCTTAGCATTTGTCCGATCTCATCTTTCGAGTTGGTATGAATTTCGGCAGTTAAATCTCCTTCGGCCACCGCACTCAATGCGCTTTTGACCTCGTCCAATGGTTTCAAAGAGCGACGGATATACCAGTTTAGTAAGGCAAGAACTAAAATAAATGCGATAGTGATCGCCGAATAAGCATAGATGCGGATCATTTGTTGGGTATGGTAGCTCTCGGTGTGGTCGCTGATATTAACCAGGTGGGCGATTGGTTTTTTATCCGCGCCAATAATGGGCTGCATTAATACCGCGTATACTTTGTCTTTCACTTGATGATTGGTAAATAAGGTATTGCCTAGTTGAGGTAATTTGTTATTGACCGAGCTATATAAGTCGTCATTCGTTGAAAATTCTTTATTTCCTTGACCATCAACAATGATGACGTCAGAGCCTTCGCTTTGTTTAAATTCTTTGATCAATGCCGTCATATTTCGCGAGTAAAGACCAACACCGATGGCTTTGCCGGGGGCACTATATAAAGGTAAGGCAAAAATTAATTGTAACTGTCCCTGGCTATTGCGTTCCAGGCCGGTCGAAATTTTACCGGTTGAAAGTGCCTGTTTGACTAAACCACCTGTCTCAACATTAGCACTGTTCTGGGGTTGTGAAAATACGATGCTGTTAGTCGCAGTGACAATCTGCATACCATCGATCACTTTGGAGGCCTTAAGTCGGTTGAAAGTCGGTTGCAAGTTACTGGAGAGTGAATCGCGATCATTGCTCGTAAGTGCTGCGATGGCACCTTTATTACGTGTAATCGAGAATAGTTCCGCCCGCATTGAATCTAATTCACCTTTGGTAATACGCTGCCAGAGTAGACGTTTACTATTTAGTGCCTCAGTTTCATAACGTGCTTCCGCTTCTTGTTGCAAAAGTGATGCGGTGACTAATAATGCCGCGGTGATCATCGCGATAGCCATGGCACTAACCAGCACCAGCCTGGTTTTTAATAAAGTAAATAGTTTCATATCTTCACCTAATCAATAAAATTTTATTCAACCGCATAACCATGGGATTGCCAGTTCGGATAACCAAGACGGTAGTAATAAACATTTTTGTATCCCCATTCAACGGCTTTCTTACAGGCCTTTGAGCTACGCATACACCCTTTGCTATTGCAATAGATAACCAGTTTGTCGCTTGTGGAAGCGATTGAGGATAAGCTTTCCTGGTTATATACTTTTTTCAGTTCAAGATGTTTTGAGCCAGGGATGCGGCCTGCTTCCCAATCTCGATTACTACGGACATCCAGGAAAATGACGCCCTGGTCAAAGAGCTGTTTTGCTTCTTGGGTGTTCACCGTTGTTGCGCCATTAACATGTTCGGGGGATATTTTTTTAGCGGCGATTGAGTGGGACGACAAGACGGAAAGCGTAATGAAAAGCAGGATGTGTTTATACATGATGGCCTCGTATTCTGTAGCGTAGTGCACAGGTAATATCGGACCAAAGGCCTTACTACTTTAGGCCTTTCTAATATTGATTTTATTCCTTATTTTATAGGCTAAAGTGCCGAAACACCGGCCAAATAGGCCGGTTTGGGATGGTTTATTATTATTGCTTAATGTTTAAGTAAAAAAACCAGCTTTTTTCTCCCAAAAACGCTAATTTGAAATTGTTACGAATCGATACAAATCAACTTTGGGTAGTAACAAAATTCACTCAAAGGGTATCACTAGGAAACAAAATAAGCCGTTCTTGCATTCAGTGCGACTTCATACATGGCGGCGACACCACAAATATCAACAGGAACGATCCATTCATCGTGATCAAATCCCATCACACTTAATGATGGCGCGCAGACCTGAAATTTAACACCGGCTTCTTCGGCGATTTCGATTTGCTCTTCCAGTGAGGCCATGTTGTTTTTCATCATGTAGTTAAACATTTTTCGGCCAAGCCCGCCAAATGCCATTTTTGATGGGGGCAGATCTTTGGCGCTACCCGGTAACATTAAATTGATTAGTTTATTAGGGAAGCTCTTACCTTTTAAGCGTTTCCCTTTTTTAATGACACTGCACCCCCAAAAAGTAAAATACATCGTGACTTCCATGCCCATGCCGATGGCGCCGTTTGCCATGATAAAGGCGGCGACGGCTTTATCGAAATCACCGGACAATAAAATAATCGATACACGATTATCCGGTATTCGGGATTTAATATCAGTTAGTGTGGTATCGAGTTGAGCCACTTTTTCAGTGAGTTCGGCTATTTCAGCTAGGTGGGGTTTAGAATTATCAATTACAGCGCTCATGTTTGACTCCTGTGCGTTTGGGTACTGAAGTTATCACTAAGCATATATAAGATAATTATTATTTAATATAATTGTTATTGGGATTTTTGTTAGTTCCCCTAACTAACTAATGCTGGATAAATAAGGAATATGTATGGAACATTTAGATGTGCTTAAGTTTATCGACGTTACCGG
>CAMYMO010000139.1 GCA_947259425.1 uncultured Ectothiorhodospiraceae bacterium
AATGTTCGCGCAAAAATATCAGGAGTATTTCTACGTACCAGCATTTCTGAAGACGTTAATGTTGTGTATTCATCTGTTAGAGCGGGACTTCGTAGTCTACAACGTATTCCGTATGAATTAGCTGTGGGTGGGGAGCACACATCACATGATGTCTTTTGTTACCCTATCGAATCCTTACGTGGTTATAGTAGTAAGCAAAAAATTATCGACATGCTTATTTTTTCAATCGGCCAGAAACTAAAATATATGAATAGCCACAAAAAGGCCGAACGAATTTGTGTCCATATTGTATTACCAGAAGATAGTGAAGAGGAACTGAATAATAATGATGAATATGTGATCTCCAGTTTAATGGAGTTTTTAGGGGAGACATTACGCATCAGGTTATCGACTAGTTCCGTCAGAGATGGAACATTAAGGGCATTAGATAAATGCATAACATTATTAGAAGAGGATGAATGCGATCATATCTTTTTTGGTGGTGTAGACAGCTTAATTAATCCAAAAATGATCCACAACTATGCCGAAAGCAACCGTTTGCTTACCGATAAATTAAGTGATGGAACCGGCCTTGGCGAAGGACTAGCCTTTGCTCACCTATCTAAACCTGAACAGCTAGATAATAAAAGTCCTCGAGCTTATATCGGCTCAATATCATACACGGAAGAACCCAAAAATGGAGCGGCAGAAAGGAATCATCTAAATGGTCTTGCTAATTCTGTTAAAGCTTTACTCGGTGAAGATGGTTTAACGGCTAGGGAGATTCATAGCATTATTCATAATTATGGCGGCGATATATCATCTGTTTATGAACGTCATCAGTTTATTAATGATATCTGGCCAAACGAATTACCAGAGGATTTACGAGTAGCATTACAACTAGGTGAGATTGAACACGCGAATAATCCTGACGAGTTTAGCCCAGACGAAATATGTCCAACCCAGACACTTGGAGAATTGGGGGCGGCCAGTATCCCTATCCAGTTAGCGCTTGCGTCGGGACTTTATAGGGCTGAAAACTTGTTCATGAGATACGGTATTCCAGCAGCAAAGAACATATTACTGTGTGAAAGTAACAACACAAACTGGCGCGGTGCTATATGCGTAGTCAACCCAAAACATGAAAGCAAGGATGTATTATGGTTAACGTAGTCATTAATGGAAGAACCGCAGTGCATGCTGGTTCTGGTGGAACGGTTCAAACCAAAGACGTCTGCAAAACACCCGGAAAATGCAGACCAAGAACTTATACAAATATCGCCGTCTCTGCAGACTCGGCTAAAACGGCCAGTACCGTTATCGTAAATGGCAATCCGGCCTGTCATATTCAGTCGATTTTTTCTAAAAGTACCGGCGATGAAGCCGGTTCTTGTGGTGGTGTGGCTTCAGGAACGATTAAACAAAAAGCTCAGTTTGTTAGTGCATCCAGTAATGTTTTTTTAGAGGGCAAGCCAGCGACTCGACAAAATGACAAAATGATCTCGAATAATGCGAATACACCGCCATCGTCGCTAATGCAGCCCGGTGCGGCACAACCTCCTAAGCTTAGTCCACAGGGAGTTGGAAATATTAAGCTACGTAAAACAGATTATTTCTTAGACCCTATTTTACGCTGTAATAGTATCCCTGGGGATATTGTTGGTCGGTTTACTTCTGTGGATCTAAAAACAGGAGAATCTGCACATACCATTATTGGTTCAAGCGAAAAAGTGACTGAACGGAGCCAGATGCAACGCTGGCGTATGCGTATTGATAATGTAGAAAATCGTGATCATAATCTTTATCTGTCGTATGAAGATCAATCGTCACCGTGCAAGGAGATCCTGAAAAAACTGGATAAAAAGAAGATTCCTGCTGAAGAAGATCGTTATCATATTCCCCTCGGAAGGTTAGATTCAGAAGTTAACAACAATTCTAATAATATTAATAACGACATCGAGTTAATGCCAACATTCCCATTACGCTTGTTGAAACACTCCGAACAAGCTTGTGCATCTATGCGTAAAGGATATTTGTATTTATTCCTGAACGATTACTTATGGCGGGAGCTAGAATATGACCCTGAATTTTCTACCTTTCGGGATATCAACCTGACCCGCTATCAAGGTTGTGATCGGCGTCCAGCGTATACCCAGCGGCAGGGGCGGTTAGTGTTGTTGCCAATAACACTAAAGAACCTTAATGAATCTGGCAAGGCCGTCGATGAAATTAAATTTGCTTTTTCCGAACAACAGTGGAGTTGGAGTTATATCGAACGACTCGGTGGTATGGATAAAAAAGATCCTCGTTACATCGCTGATTTAAAAATATATAAAAAACGTGCAAAACAAAAACAAGTTGGAAAACTGGATCAGAAATTTAGAGACAAACGGTTACAAAAAATCGAACTTAAAGACTATTACCCTAAGCCACCTGGTAACAGAGTTCCTACTAGAGATCATATAACTTCCATCAAAAATGCTAGTGATTTCAATGCCTGGTATGTCAAAACATTTAAACATTCGAGTGCGGCCATAGAGCATCTCATTAATGGAGACATCGCATCGGGTTGTCCAGCATTGATTTGTTGTGACCCCGTAGGGGAAGCGCGTGATCTGGCATTGGGATTCAAAGGAATACTGGCAATAATGAAACGCGTGATGGATGAAATTTCTGGCCAAAAACATCCAGATGTCATGCCAGGGGAAGACCCAGATACAAAGCAAAAGGAAGCAATGAAAAGTACGGCTCTTCATTACCGGATGGCCGCTGTGATTTTACAATATTTATATTCAAGCACAAAGCATGAAGCGCCCAAGAACCTCACAAAAGAACAAAGAAAAGCATTTAACAAATCGAAAAATGAACGAGTTGAGCTGCGGGATCAATTGAGTGAGCCAAAACTGTTTAAATTTACCAACCAAAAAGAACGGGAGAGTTTACGTACATCGGCCACAAAAGCAAAACAAAAATTAGTCGATTTCTTACGTGATGAGAAGAGCCCTTATAATTTTACCATCGCAATGGAAGATCAATTCACCATGGAAGGTAAAGACTATTATTTTGTAGCAGCTCAAACAATTGGTGAAGTGATTAAGAACTTATTAGACTCAGCCGATGTACAGCAAGCAGCTATTTCAAAAGATCCCTTTAATGAACTGGCCTACATAAGGGACGATCCGGGTGTGCAATACATGATTGATCTTTTTGGCGCTGGAAAAAACAAACCGATTTTGCATGAAAATCTTTTTGCCCAGGAAAAAGGCAATGGCGATTCTCTTTATGATTATAAAGAAATCGATATTGAAGCGGGTAAAGGTGCTTTTAGCGTTGCCCGATTAAATGCGGCCATTCGTGCTACCCAGAACGAAAGTGGCGGCGAGCCAGACTGGATGCAAACGGCCCGTCGGGCTTCTGAGTTTCTGGCCGGTTTTTCTGAGACCCATGCTAATGTTGCGCATGTCCTGTATAAAGCCATGGACACCATAAACAAGCAACAAAAACTGGCCGATGCAAAAACAGGTAAACTAAAGACAGACCAGGCCATCAAAAAGAAACTGGCCGCAGAATATAAAGACCTGATCGCGGCGACCAAAAAATGGAAACACCTGCTTAACCACGGACTGCGAGTATTTCGTATGGTCGGCATCCTCAAAATTGAAGAACTAAACATACCCGTTGAATACGCCGTACGCGGCCCTTTCCCAAAAGGCTACACGCCAATGGACATTGCCTATCGTCAGGCCAATGCCCAAAAACGCCTGACCGAATTACT
>CAMYMO010000140.1 GCA_947259425.1 uncultured Ectothiorhodospiraceae bacterium
CTGTCGGCATTGATATTAAACGCTTTCCGATGAAGGACTATTCTTGTATTCGTCTCCATCCAATAAATCTTTAAGGCTTATTCCCTGAATTGCCGCCTGGGCCGCAGATTGATAATCCTCAAATAAATTAGAGATTCTGTCATCCTTAGGTAGATGTGAGATCTTCACAATGTCATCTTCTTCTGCCTGGCGTACGGCCGCCAGGATATCACTGATTTGCAGGGCATCCGGTGCCTCTCCGGGAACAAATTCAGCGGGCTCAGAGTCCGTCCTGATCAACAATCCCATTTTGTGCAAGCTATGTATGACCGGCGCAAGCGACTCCGAAGAAATATTTAAGTACTGATTTAAGTCACTCAGCGTTATTTTTTTGTCTTTGGAATAATAACTCTCCGCTACTTTTAGCATCGACATTAAGGCCACCTTTTCTTTCATACGATTACTCAAAAGCCATTTACGTTTACTGCGGGAACGGTAAGCTGGATTTTGATAGTAGAAGGCAATGCTGGCACCAATTAATATAATCGTCCAACTAATGTATATCCAAATCATGAAGAAAAATAATGCAGCAAATGCAGAATATATAGCCGTGTAATTTGCCTGGGAAACATAAGAAGCAAATAACCAACCAATGGTCTGCCATGCCATGCCGGCGAAGAAGGCTCCAATCAGGGCCGATGAGAAATTCACCTTGGTATTTGGAATAAATATATATAAAAATGTAAACGCCAAAATAATAAGCGCATAAGGAATGGCCAGCTCAAAAACGCTAATGATGGAGACAAAAAAATCATAGCCCATCGCGGCTTTGTACAAGGTCGAATTGGCTAATGTTGCCGTCAGACCTATTGCGGTAAAAACCAAAACCGGACCAATAAGAATTACGCTAAAGTAATCACTAAACCGTCTTACAAATGTCCGCTCTTCGGTGACATGCCAGGTAAAATTAAACGCGGCTTCTATTTTTTGGATCAATGAAATTACCGTGTACAAAAGCATGACTAATCCGACCGAGCCCAAAATCCCAAAATTAATACCTTCAACAAAATTCATAATTGTGGCGCTGATCTCAGGGCCACGCTCACCGAGTGGCTCCAAAAAATTACGCAAAGCCGGTTCAATCTGATCATGCGAGCCAAAACCTTTAAGCACCGACACGCTAACGGCAATTAAAGGCACAATCGAAAGCAGGGTCGTATACACCAGACTCATTGAACGAAGATTTAATTGTCCGTCAAAAACCAAATCACGTATTGTTAAATAGGCAATGCGTAGCGTGCTAACCAGAGTTCTTTGCCAGTTTGGCGCTGAGCTATAATCTTTATCCCAGATATAGGCGATAAGATTTGTGCGGATGTTCTGAATATAATCAATCATTTAATAATTTTGTATATTGCTAGTTTGCGATTAATTCTAATGTCCATTATCGGTGGTCTCGGCTAATACCGATATTCTGTCTGTTGATACCCTATACTTATATAAATGTCAAAGCTAAGACCTCGAGAAAGCGGGCTAGCTATCATAATCCATATCATTCCTGTCGTTTGCTGAAATATTGAGTTGCGACGAGTTTAGATAGAAGCAATTAAATCGAGAAGAATCAACCATTAGCACTGAATAATATGTGTAAGGATTGAGCAAATTTGATGGTATGTTATACTGCGCAATTACTAAACATCTTTTAATTAGCAATATCAATTTTTTGCTATCCTACTCTCACAGGAACTCAAACCATGGTTGTAAATCAAAATAAAGTCGTCACTATCGATTACACACTCAAAGATAATGACGGACAAGTTCTGGATCAGTCTCAAAACGGCGAGTTTGCCTATTTGCATGGCGCAAGTAATATTATTCCAGGACTGGAAAATGCGCTGTTAGACAAAAAAGCCGGTGATACCTTATCCGTTACCGTTCCACCAGAGATGGGTTATGGTGAGCGTAATGACACATTAAGTCAGGTTGTTCCGATGGATATGTTCGACTCGCCGGATATGGTCGTAGTTGGACAACAGTTTCATGCCCAGGGCGAAGATGGTCATGACATCATGATTACGATTACCGAAGTGAATGGCAATGATGTGACCATTGATGGCAACCATCCATTAGCCGGTATTGAGCTGAATTTTGATGTCACCATCGTTGAAGTACGCGATGCAACAGCAGAAGAAGCCTCCCATGGCCACGTTCACCAGCCAGGTCATGCTCACTAGTTAAAACAAAACCCCACAACTTGAATAAAGTTGTGGGGCTCATTACTCACTCTTAAGACGAAATTATTTCTTGTTAAGTGTCTTTAATGCCAGAACGATATCGCTGGGTTCCATACGGGTTTTGTAATCCAGTTCAGCGTGTAAAGCCACTATTTTACCCGCCGGGTTAAGTACAAACGTAGCAGGAACTGGTAAACCCAATCTTCCTTTGCCATTAAAGGCCTCAATATCCAGCCCAAATTTCGTTTTATAAAATGTATGTAATTCGGGTGTCACCTCAAAATATAGATTATAGGTCTTAGCAACTTCATAATTTAAATCACTTACTATCTCAAAAGGATAATTATCTTTTTTAACCTGGCCCAACGATTTGTCAGGCGTTTGAGGCGTGACCGCAATTAATGAGGCACCATATTTTTTAAAGGTTGGCTGACTTTCCAATAATGCATGCAAGTGAATATTACAATAAGGACACCAGGCACCACGATAAAATACCAAAATCACCGGTCCTTTCTTTAAATAATTGGCAAGACTTACTTGTTTACCATGTGCATTAGTCAGTTTAAATTCAGGGGCAATCGATCCTAATGGTAATCCTGGATTTGGTAATGTTTTTACAAGATCATCCGCCGCCTTCGTCATTATTGCCATTTCTTGATCACTTAGCTTTGGCGCATTCTTCTGCTCCATCATTTTTTTATTATAGGCATCAACCCGTTTTTTTATATTAGGCATCTCATCTGCAGATACCACGTTAATAACATTAAACAGAATAAAAATACTTAAAATTGAAAAGCAGGTTTTGTTTTTTAAATTGTCGGTCATCATCCTTACTCCTTATCCCTTATAAAACTAGTCTCAAGCCGACTCGATACTATAATTTCGTTAGACTGATGAATGAATAAAAGTTCGTTAAGCCCATATGTTTTTATGACTAAACCACTATCGCTAATCTAACCATGGCATACTTAATGCATTATTTAACTGTCGAAGTGTGAAATGTCGAATTATTGACTCCGGACGGGTCAAGTTCGACAAAACCAGGAGCAGTAAAGATGAAACCCATACCACTACAGCTAATTACCGTAAAATTGGACAATGGCGATCATGGCGTCTTTGTCGGCAGCCCACTTATCGCAAACCAGAACGTTATGCAAAGCAGTCAGGTCAGTGAAATCTGGTTTTCAGATATTCGAGACTTGCCCGACCAGATGCAGTTAAACGAACTAATGACCATTGTTCAAAACCAGATCTGTCAGTGCAAGGAAAACATGCATTAACGCGGTCGAATTACGCTAAGGCCATCAGCGACCGACAACATGCTGATATCCACTCGAGGATCGTGATGAATAAATTTATTTAGTTCACGTATGGCCTGTGTTTCGTCGGAATTATCGCTGCTATCAATCACCGCACCACCCCAAAGCACATTATCAATCAAAATAATGCCACCCGGTTTAACCAGTTTCAAACAAAGTTCATAGTAATTTTTATAATTAGTTTTATCCGCATCAATAAAAGCATAATCAAATTGATTTTCTTGCCCGGAATCTAATAATGCCTGTAATGTTGCAACGGCTGAACCCAATTGCAATTGTATTTTATTCTCAACGCCTGCTTCGCGCCAATAGCGTTGGGCTATATCAGTCCATTCCTTATTGATATCACACGCAATGAGTCGTCCGTTTTCCGGTAAACTCATTGCCACTGATAAGCTACTATAACCGGTAAATGTACCGACTTCGATCGCACGCTGAACATTAAGCAGCTTGACTAATAACGACAAGAATTGACCCTGCTCGGGTGAGATTTGCATTATCGCCATTTCTAACTGGCTGGTTTCTTCTCTTAAGCGAGATAATATTTCAGGCTCACGCACAGAATGCTCAAGCAAATAGTCATAAAGCGGTTCACTTAATGTGGTGAACTTGTTCGTATTACTCGTTGCGGTTGACACAAATAGTCTACCTTAAAATAAAGGATGAATAGCGACTCAGGAAAGGTCTTCGATATATTCTTTCTTAAACATATCCAATCGCTTAATACGCTTCTTTGAAACCTTGTACCTAAAGGTTCCACCATAGATTTTTCGCTCTAAAATAATGCGTGACTTGGTAACCTTGACGAGGATACCACGGTGTTGAGTCCCTTTTTTAGTGGTAATAATAAAATATCGCCCGATATAACGATTAACCTTACTGAGTTTTACCCGAACCGATGCGCTTTCTGTTTTCTTTTTTGGAGCGACTAATGGATCGGCAGTAATATTCCCCGGCGTTGGGTAATCAAGCTTCGGTTTCTTATCTTCAGTAATAATGACTTCGAGTTCTTCACCTTCTTTTGATTCAGTAAGCTTGGTAATCTCGGTATCGTCCACTGTTACGATGGGATCCACTACGCGCTTCTCACCGTCTGTAGTGGTAGTCTCTTCTCCGGTTATTACCTTCTGCGGAGTATCAATTATGCCATCGCCATCCAGATCAATGCCGGCTTCAAGCTCTTCATCTTCTTCGCCTGGTAATAAGGTATTCGGGTCAAGGTACAAGAAAAACTCGTTATCTTTTATTTGCCCGGATTCCACCGCAGTTGAAACCTTTTGAATCCGCTCCAAACCGATTTCATCAGCAATAAGTACATAACCCACTCCTAAAAATGCGGTTAGAGAAAGTATATGAAGCAAAAAGGCATATTTAGCTTCATACCAGTTCGTAAAAGCAAAGGCGATAGCGGTGAAAGGTGAAAGCAGAAAAATCAAGATTCCCCATAGTATACTGCGCTTGAAACCAACCACCACGAGCCATACAAATCCAATCGTAGTGAGTAATAAGGCAATGGCTAATATTATAAAATAGGTGTCCACAGATGTTTCTCTCTTGTCATTTTCTCAGGTATGACTGACAGCGATCATGCCATCAGCCAGTTAGATTCTAACTGTCGAGATAATAATAGCAAATAACTATTTGAATTTAGTCAATTATTTGTCCCAACCACAACAAAAACCGACTAAATTGCGAACTAAGTCCACTTGCTCTGACGGTTAGGTTCTAGTTTATAGCCGCATTCATTAATAGCTGCCAATAAAACTGAAGAGCAGCATGATAATCCTGGATCAAGATTCGCTCGTTTTCACCATGTATACGGGCTAAATCCTCTTTGCTTAAGCGTAACGGCATGAAACGATATATATTGTTGGTTAAATGGCGGTAATGACGCGAGTCCGTTGCCGCAAGCACAAGTCCTGGCGCGACCAGCACATCCGGATAAACCTGAAAAATCGAATGTTCGATCTGCTGGTAAGCCCGATTATCCATCATCGACACCCTCGAAGGCTCATACCCACCATCAATAATCCTCAATTGAATCTTTGGATTATTTATTGTCGCCTTAATATGTTGTTGCACCGAGCGAATGCTATCGCCCGGTAAAATCCGTATATTCAAGTTGGCTGTTACCCGTGTGGGTAATACATTTATTTCATTAGACGCATTGAGCTGGGTCGCCGCAATGGTTGTGTTCACCGCCGCATGGGTCGCTGGTGCTTGTTTGAACTTGTTAACGACAAACGGTTGAAATAACCAAAGATTACTCAAAACAACCCGATTCAAACCACCGGCATCGCGCGCTAGCCGAGACAACATACTCGTAACTGGATAGCTTAAACGAGCGGGGACTGGGTTATCTTCGAGTTGATGCAGCGCTTTGGACATTTGCCCAACCGCGGTTTTGTTTCCCGGCATTGAGGCATGGCCACCCAACTGTTCCAGGCTAAGTTCTAAATTAAGCAGCCCCTTCTCCGCAATCCCAATGAGTGCAACGGGTTTCGGAATGAGTTTGATTACACCTTCGGTAATAACCAGCCCCTCGTCCAGAACCATCTCGAACTCCAGGTCGAGCTTCGCAAAATACTCTGCTATTTGTTTTGCTCCGTGTTCTCCACCTGTTTCTTCATCATGGCCAAACGCAAAGAAAACATCTCGCTCCGGTGCATGCCCTTGTTTTAATAGCTGTTCAATGGCCTCAAACATCGCCAGCATTGATGATTTATTATCAAGGCTGCCACGCCCCCAGATAAACTTGCCATCATTAAATCCTGAAAACGCGGGATGTAACCAGTGCTGACCTTGCGCCGGAACCACATCATAATGAGCAAGCAACAGAATAGGTTTTAATTTATTTTTCTGCTGCGAGGAAGACCAATGATAAACAAAGCTTTTTTCATTAATTAGCGTGAGCGTCAGGGCGTCATGTAACTTCGGATAACTTTGTTTGAGATAGGCGAAATAACGCTGAGCCAATTTTTTACCGTTTGGAGCAGCCAAATTATTCGAAAGCGTTTTAATTTTGATCGCTCCGCTTAATCGATGCTCAGCTGACTTAAGCGTATCGTGGCTAAAAACAGTATCAGTTAAGGCAAGCCCCTTCCGGGTCGGGGATTCATTTTGAAAAGTATTAACTATCAGAACTAGCAACAAGATAAACAATGCAACGACCAGTGCACTGATGAGATAATAAATGATTCGTTTGAGCATAAAATCATGACACGAAAATATGAATATTCGCTAGCTTAACATGGCATCTGGCTGGCATCACCATTGGTGATTCACTACATTAAATTTAGTAATACCAGACCACCATAAAAAAAGGGGCCTCTAAGGCCCCTTCAATTCATTGATTAAAATCAATTACTGGGTCATGCACTGGCGGCAACAATCTCTTTGGCCCGATTGATGTCACCAAGGTTATATATATCATTGATACCGTGTCTCTTAAGCTTCTCGCTGGCAATATGACTACGCGTGCCGCTATTGCAAAATAATAGGCAAATGCCTTGTTTAAATTCATCGACTAAATGTTCAAGGTCTTCAAGCGGTAAATTAATCGCACCAACCAAACTATCTTTAGCAAATTCATTCTGGCTACGTACATCGATTAACTTTGCGCCGCCACTCAAATAGTTTTGTGCCTGTGACATTTCAATAGGCTGTTGCCATTTACCGACTAAACGCATCACGCCCTCATACATCCAGGACAAAGTACAGAAATGGGTAAAGATCACGATGGCCTGCAAAAATAATAAACTGACCCCGACGACGGTGGCGGCAATCGGCATATTAAAGATAAATAAGCTGCCAGCGGCGATGTTCATTAAGCCGGCCGATAAACAAGCGAGTCTTCTTTGGAAAGGATTTTCAGGCAGTTTCACCGCGCCAAATAGCGGGCGAACCAAATGATTGTAAATCAAATCCATTGGGTGAGCGGCTGGCAAGAAAAAAGCCCAAATACCGAGCGCTGCAACCGCAAACAGAATATAAGGTTGTTGAGTGTATAGACCGTATGCGGCGATTAGCGAACATGCGGCAGGGGTAAATCGAAGTCCCCACTCAAGTTGTTTAAGTTCCTCAGGTGAAAAACGTTGAAAGCCTTGCTGAAACAAACTCCGTTGCTGGAATGACATAGAACATTCTTTAGCCATTAGAAAACCTCTATTAATAGTAAATTTAATATAAGCACATTCTAATATAGTAGCAAAATCCTGTAAACCGTAGTTAAATTCGGACTTATTTTTATAATATCTATATTTATCAATAGGTTAAAATTAACCACCCGGCTGCAAGAGCAAAAATTAATGACTATATTTATAAGGCACCTGCCAGATGCGGTTAGTGTATCGCGTGTTATGGGGTCTCGATGAAAACTATCATTTTCTTTTTGTCACTCAGCTTTATATTCGTCATGGCTAAAAGCACGTTAGCCAATGAACCCTTGATTCAAAAAGATTCACTCAAGCTGGGTATCTTCCCTCGCCGTCGAGCTGAAACAACAAAAAAAATGTTCCTGCCATTGGCTCAATCGCTTTCAGAACAACTTAATACCCCTATTACATTGGAAACCACTCATGACTTTGCCTCTTTTTGGGAAAAGGTCAGCAACCAGGAATATGATATTGTTCATTTTAATCAATACCATTATGTAAAATCTCATGCTAATTTTGGCTACCGAGTCATCGTGCAAAATGTTGAATTGGGTTATAGCAAAATCGCTGGCGCCTTACTGGTCCGCCGCGACAGTGAAATTAAATCGTTACAAGATCTCAAAGGTAAAAAAATTGTTTTTGGTGGCGGGCGTGGAGCCATGCAGGCTTATATAACGGCAACGTACCTGTTACGCCAGGCGGGGTTAAACAAGGGTGATTACTTTGAACAGTTTGCTCTCAACCCTCCAAAGGCCTGCATCGCAACCTATTACCGACAAGCAGCCGCTGCCGGTGCGGGTAATTATGTATTGGACTTACCGAACGTAAAAAAACAAATCGACACAAAAAAAATGAAATACCTTGCTGTCAGTAAACCGATGGCACATCTACCGTGGGCAGTGAAACAATCCATGTCCGATGAACGTGCACAACAAATAAAACAAGCGATGATTAAATTAGTGGAGTCAAAAAAAGGTAAAGTTATCCTGCAATCTGCACATATAACTAAATTTTTACCGGTAATTGATCGCGATTACAACACTCACCGGGAAATCATTAAAAACGTACTAGAAGAGGACTTTTTTCCTTAATGCAAAACAGCCCGCCTGATAAATTTAACTGGTTTGGGATAAGGACGCTCCGACAACGATATCTTAGTGTAACGATAATTCTATCGATCATTTTGTTATTTTTCGCCTACCTTGGTTGGCGATATGTTGATCTGACCAGTCATCAACAATTACAACATATAAATCATCGAACTGACGCCTCTGACGCACTTGCCGATGTTATTTTACAGAAACATACCCTGGAAACCAGCTTACAGCGGTTCATCACCTTACCTACTGAAGAAAACCGACGTGCTATCGATCGTTCTTTTAAATTATTCGATAGCGCGATAAAAAAATTATCGGCTAATCACTGGATACAGAATGATTTGGCATTAGCTGATTTGGTTGTTTCCCTTACTGAGGATAAAACTCAACTGGAGAATATAACCAATGAGTTAATCGCTGTACGCAGTGATGAAACAAAATGGTTTCCTGCTTTGAATATTATGCAAGAAAGAATGTTTCGGCATAATCTTAATTTTATGTCGGCTTTAGATTTTATAATATCAGAGAGCTCAGAAAACCTGAACAATCGTTCGCAACAACGAATATTTATTTTAGCAAATAAGATCCGACACGCCTGGCAAATGATGATCTCTGAATTTCGGTTATACGTTTCCAATAGCTTTGGCGTATTTTCAAATAACCCCAATAAAGGAATGCAGTCTCGCAAAAAAAATATCGAGATCTATTTAATCCAGTTAAATAAATTACTAAAAGAACTGGATAAACTCGATAATTCAGGGCAGCTCGATATTCTAAGCAATAATTCGCTACAAGATATGCGTCGTTGGAGTAATGAATGGCAATCCGCTTATCAGGACGTTCATCAATCCCTCGCCAGTAAACACTGGCGATATGATTTGGTTATTTTACGGGATGGCATCACACCAATCTTAACCCGGATTCAACAAAGATCTTCTAGCCTACAGCTTGAACTAGACGTCGCATCCGCTAAAAATATTACTGATATGACTATGTTGGCAAGAGAACTTTCCGATTCCGTTATCTTTCTGGCTATCGGCTTATCTCTACTAGGACTTATCGGATATTTCGTTTTTCATCGCACCATACTAAAACCTATTCAGAATTTTTCGTTAGCCTTACGTTCAACGGCAAGTGGTGAACATATCGATAAATCAAAGCTAATGACTTCGAATGCGGAAGAATTCCAGAGCCTGGCAAAATCATACACAGACATGCATGAACAGGTTCAAATTCGCCAATCCAATCTTGATCATATGGCGCATCATGATGCACTAACCCAGTTACCAAATAGAATTTTGTTACGCGACCGGCTTGAACTTGCCATCGCTCGCGCGCGCAGGGATAAAACTATTTTGGGATTAATGTTTTTAGATCTCGATCGCTTTAAACAGATAAACGACAGTTTAGGGCATGACGTTGGCGATCATCTACTGGTAATGGTCTCTCGACGATTACGCAGTTGTGTTCGCAGTACCGATACGGTTTCCCGACTAGGCGGTGACGAATTTGCCATTGTTGTGGAAGGCGTGACTCATGTCGATCAGATAGTGAGCATGGCTCGAAAAATAATAAATGCCTTTGTCACTCCATTTAATCTTGAAAAACACGAATTACACAGCTCCACTTCCATCGGTATTGCCTTAGGGCCAAATGATGATGATGATGTTGATGCATTAATTAAGGATGCGGATATTGCCATGTATCATGCCAAGGATCTGGGACGAAATAATTATAAATTTTATTCTGCTGAAATGGCTAAACAAGTGGCTGAACATATGGCGCTTGAAAATAAACTGCGCCACGCCTTTGAACATAATGAATTCTTTTTACTTTACCAGCCCATTGTCGATATCAACAGTGACGAAATCGTCAGCACAGAAGCCTTGATTCGTTGGCAACATCCTGAGCGAGGCGTGGTTGGACCCGATGAATTTATCCATAGCCTGGAAGACTCCGGTCTGATACGTCCAGTTACGCAATGGGTTTTAAATACCGCGAGTCAGCAATACCTGGAGTTCAAAAAGGCAGGATACCCAAATATACGAATGTCAGTTAACCTTTCCGGCGTACTATTAAAAGGAGATTCAATTTTAGATATCGTTATAAACGCTATTGAAAAGACCAAGGTCGATCCAAATGGTCTAATCATGGAAATCACCGAAGATACTTTAATAGAAGATTTTCAGGGCGCTGAAAAATCATTAACCATACTTAAAGACATGGGCATATGTATTGCCCTGGATGATTTCGGCACCGGCCAATCATCCCTCAGTCATCTACGCTTAAACCCAATAGATATAGTCAAAATCGATCGCAGTTTTATTCGTGATGTACCTGGAGATAACAATGACTCAGATCTGGTTGATGCGGTCATTGCAATGGCACATAAATTACGCATGAAAGTAGTGGCTGAAGGCGTTGAGAATAAAGAACAACTCGAATTCTTACGCTGGCATAAATGTGATGCTATTCAGGGTTATTTTTACAGTAAACCCTGTTCAGGTCGGGATATACTCAAACAACTCTCAGAAAGAAATAACAAGATAATAGATAACCGCAGAAGCGAATAAAGAACATAGTGAAAATTCGGTCTTATGCTTCTAATAAAATAAGTGGCGTAAACATTTCCAGTTCATCAACACCACCATGCACACCATAATGAAAAAATGGCTGCTCCTGCGGTAACCAGTCTTTAATAATATAATTTTCTTTCATAATAAGTGCATAATCACCTATTCGCTCAGCCAATTTTGGATGAGGCTCACCCAGTCCAAAATAATGATTGTCAATTAATTCCTGACTGGGAATACAATCAAGTTGATTGGAAAAATTTGAAACGACATAGTCATTAAATAACTCATGTTTGTCTGGCTTAACATAGCAATAAGCTACGCGGGGTTCGCCGCTTAACGGCACGGTTAAACATTCGTGCATATCAGGATGATCGTTTACGGTTATACATCTATCCCGGTCGGTATCAATAAAACCATGATCAGATGTAATTAATAGCAAGGTATTGGTACCAGAGATTTCAGCGATAAAGCGTTCTGTCGCAGACTGTAATTGCATAAAATGATCCGCCACTTGCTCACTTTGGTTGCCATGAACATGTGAGAGATGATCGAATTGAGACCAGTAAGCATAAATATATTGCTTACTCTTGCCGAGCAAGCTTGGCTTGGTGCAGTCACGTATCTGTTCAAACATCTCTGCCAGGTTGTTGTAACCCCGCTTCTGTGCCATTCCGCTATGTGCTTTATTAAACGTTGTCTCCAGGATCCAATTCTCGGAAACGATAACACTGTTACAGTTGAGTTGATCAAAAAAAACGGGATGCTGATATAACTCGCTCAAATCAAACCCTTGCTCGGTAAGTTCATTCTCTGCACCTCGTAAACGAAATGGCAATACGGCGGTCACCCCCCCAACCTCGCGTAAATAGGTAAACCATCCCGTTAAACCATGTTGTTGTGGGGCGAGCCCCGTCAAAAAAGCTGAAATGCTGGTCGCCGTTGTCGATGGAAAAACAGAGGTTAATTCCGCAACACAATGCGATTGAAACAAGCCAGGTTTCGATTGAACATAACGGTGCCCCAGCCCATCAATGACCAGTAACACAATATTGTCATACTGACTCAATTCGACATCGACTAATGCTGTACAGCCAGGATACGGTCCGTTTTCGCGGCCATAGGCCTGCCCCAGGCTCGACATCAAATTAACCAGACTGTTGCCATGATAATCCGGTAAATACATGAATTACTCTCTTAGTTGTCAATCAAAACAAGTATTTTTTTGTTTAATATCATAATGTTACACATTTATTAATGTTCAGCTTTGGTTCATGGTCATACGCCTATGCTTACCATCACTGAACAAACATCCACATACCCAGGAGGTGGATTATGCGCAACAAACTAATAAAATCTGCATTTATTGCGATGACTTTATTCAGCTTCACCGTTTTAAACAGTCAGGCGATGGCTTCTGATCGTGAACACTCCCTTAAACAGCGTTATGCTAACAAACAGGGCCATAACAATCACCGTGATCGGCACCGAAATGATCAGCGTAGTGAACGTCGTCGCGATGGCCACCATAACCGTGATCGACATCGTGATCATGATCGGGGCCATGATCGTCATCGGGATCGTCATCGGGATCGTCATCACGATCGGCACCGCGCAGGCCATCATAACCGACATCACCATCGCCATCATAACGGGCATCGTCACCGCCATCACGATCGACACCATAATCGGCATCAACATCGCCAGCATGCCAGACATGGCCATGGACATCGTGTACGTCACTGGGATAGACATCACAACCGCTACCATTATGGTGGTTATGGCCGGGGCCATCTTCATACCCGTCATTGTTGGAGTCGTCATGGACACGGAAATCACGGCAGCGCGATCCACTTAACGCCACATCTAGGCGTCGATATTCACCTGGATTAACATTGAGCTGGTCGATAGTACATAATCAATTCAATCAGGGCTGCATTTGCAGCCCTTGTTGATTTACCTCACCGTATTGTCATTGTATGCTATTACTTTTACTCGAACTTGGAATACTGGTATGAACCGAATAATTCTTGTTATCGTGCTGATGCTTGGCGGAATGGCCAGCAAACCAGATATGGCGTTTGCGAAAGATATTTCAAAGCAACAAGCCGCCAATATAGCCAAATCACGTTACCCCGGTCGTGTCATCGACGTCAAGCAAGTCAGTGAAAGTTCGTATCAAGTTAAGGTACTGGATAACAATGGCGGTATGCATATTGTCATTATCAATAAACAAACCGGAACCGTTGAATCGGCAAATTAAAAATTATGCGTATACTAATCATAGAAGATGAACAAGACATTCGGCAACAAGTTGTCGAACAGCTAAACAAAAACGATTACATGGTTGATGAAACGGGCGAAGGTGAAGAAGGCCTGTTCTTTGCTGAAGAATATCCTATTGATGCGGCAATCGTTGACATTGGTCTGCCGGGAATCTCTGGAATCGATGTCATTAAAGAATTACGTAAAAAAGGCAAAACCCTGCCAATATTAATCCTGACAGCACGCGATCGCTGGCAAGATAAAGTCGATGGCCTCGAAGCAGGAGCAGATGATTACCTGGTGAAACCTTTTCAGATGGAAGAGCTATTAGCCAGAGTCAAAGCTTTATTACGACGGGCTAGCGGTGAAACCAAGCAAGAGTTAGTATGCGGCTCAATTAAATTAGATATAAATTCACAGCAGGTTTACTTAGCAGAGCAACTGATTGAATTCACAACCTTTGAATATCGACTTCTAGAATATCTGATGCGTAATCATCAAAAGGTTGTCTCCAAAGATACGCTCGGAGATTATCTGTATCCCCACGATGAAGATTCTGACAGCAATGTAATCGAAGTTATTATTGGAAGGGTCAGACGTAAACTAGATCCGGATAACACACTTCATCCTATTGAAACCTTACGTGGCCGCGGATATCGTTTTAAACTTTGCGACAAGGATTCATGAAATCATTACGCGCAAGACTAATACTTGCCGCAAGTTTAGTACTCACTTTCTTTATCATATTTGCAGGTTACGCCCTCGATCGCGCCTTTTATGAAAGTGCACAAAGTGGTCTGCAGGAAAATTTGGGTACCCAGCTCACCTTACTATTAGCCGGTACTGAGGTTAATGACATCGATGATATTGACATGCCAAGTCGTTTATTAGAAACAAAATTCAGCCTGCCCAGCTCAGGACTCTATGCATATATTTTAAATAACAAAGGCAGACGAATATGGAAATCATTATCCACCGTCGGAGTTGATTTACCAAAACCGATAAAACTCGAACCCGGTAATTCCCTGCAACAACGTTTAAAGTATAACGGAGAAGAATTTTATATAAAGAGCAATGGTATTTTATGGCATACAGCAAAAGGTAAAATCCCGCTTACTTTTAATATCATTACCGAGTTAGACGACTTCAACCAGCAAATTATCGAATATCGTCGCACACTCTGGGGATGGCTAATCGGCCTGGCGACAATATTATTAATAGTACAGGTCATTATTTTAATTTGGGGTTTAAAACCCCTGCGTCGGGTGACTAGTGAACTCACCGCCATCGAAACAGGCAACCAGGAACGTATCACCAATAATTATCCAACCGAGATTTTACGACTCACCGATAACATTAATGGCTTATTAGAACATGAACATACCCAACAAACACGTTACCGTAACTCTCTCGCTGATTTAGCACATAGTTTAAAAACTCCATTAGCCGTGATCAATGGTGCGCTCCATGAATTAGACGATAAAAGCAGTAAAAATATTCAGGAACAAGTACAGCGCATGGATAATATCATCGGTCACCAATTACAACGTGCGGCAACGGCAGGCTCATCACCTATCCGTAAAAGTATTCACGTTAAAATACTGATAGATAAAATATCAAATGCACTTAATAAAGTATATCGTGACAAAGATATCCAATTTGATTTTCATATACCGGAAGATTTACTGGTTCGCGTTGATGAAGGCGATATTATGGAAGTACTTGGGAATATTATGGATAATGCCTGTAAATTCTGCGAACAACGAGTACGAATTAACATAGCCTTGATTGATAATCGTGCCAACTTCACCATAGCCGACGACGGCAGAGGAATCCAGGATACGGAAGTAGAACATATATTACAGCGTGGTGGTCGAGTTGATCAGGCCATGCCGGGACAAGGTATTGGTTTGTCCGTAGTTATGGATATCGTA
>CAMYMO010000141.1 GCA_947259425.1 uncultured Ectothiorhodospiraceae bacterium
GTCGGCAAGATCGTGTGCCTTACCGCGGCCAAATTTGGCATACTCCTCAAATAAGCCCTTTTGTAAATAAAAACCAAAATGTTCTGATTCATGATTCTCAAAGTCCGGATTCAATTCTTTTAACGGGTATTTGTCTACCTGACCATTCGCAAATAAAACTTGATACAACGTTTTACCACGATATTGCGGATGTTTATCCAGGATTTTTTTGGGCCACACTTCATCGGTTGTAAAGCGTTTGGAAAACTCAACCAGCTGCCATAGATCCGATTTCGATTCGCCCGGCGCTTTAATCATCTGATACCAGAACTGGGTACGTCGTTCTGCATTACCATAGGCACCCTCTTTCTCAACCCACATCGCGGTCGGCAAGATAAGGTCGGCCGCCTGTGTTGTGACGGTAGGATAAGCATCGGAAACAACAATAAAGTTATCTGGATTACGATAACCCGGTAAGGTTTCTTCATTCATATTCGGTGCAGCCTGGACATTATTGTTGACTTGTACCCAATAGGCATTGATCTTGCCATCACGTAAGTGACGATTTTGTAACACCGCGTGCGCCCCTACCCAGCCCGGTAAGATACCTTCAGGCAGCTTCCATTTTTTCTCAGCAAACTTACGATGCGCTGGATTCTTAACAACCATGTCAGCAGGAAGACGATGTGAAAACGTACCGACTTCTCTAGCGGTACCACAAGCGGAGGGTTGACCAGTTAATGAGAACGGACTATTACCAGGCGTTGAAATCTTTCCGGTTAATAAATGGATGTTGTAGATCATGTTATTCACCCAAACACCACGTGTGTGTTGATTCACACCCATGGTCCAGAGTGACATCACTTTGATTTTAGGATCGGCATAAAGCTCAGCCAGTTTTTTCAATGACTCTTTTGATACACCGCTTAATTCAGAGACATATTCCGCATCGTACTTACTGACAAACTTCGCAAACTCTTCAAAACTACTGGGTTTTGAACCGCCTGCTTTTTTATTATTTGCTGCTTTCTTTTCAAGCGGATGTTCAGGTCTTAAGCCATAGCCAATATCGGCATTCCCCATCCGAAAGTTGACATGTTTATTTACGAAACTTTTATTTACACGCTTGTTCTGGATAATGTAATTAGCAATGTAGTTTAAGATTGCCATATCTGTTTGAGGGGTAAACACAATAGGCACATCGGCCAGTTCAAAAGAGCGATGTTTATAGGTTGATAACACGGCAACTTTGACATGCGGTGCGCTTAATCGACGATCGGTTAAACGCGTCCAAAGAATAGGATGCATCTCCGCCATATTAGAGCCCCACAAGACAAAGGCATCGGCATGCTCAAAATCGTCATAACACCCCATCGGTTCATCAATGCCAAAGGTACGCATAAAGCCGCCGACCGCCGAGGCCATACAATGCCGAGCATTCGGATCAAGATTGTTGGATAAGAAACCGGCCTTCATTAATTTCGCTGCCGCATAACCTTCCCACACAGTCCATTGTCCTGAGCCAAACATCCCCACACCTCGCGGGCCTTTGGCTTTTAAGGCCGCCTTGAATTTCTCAGCCATAATATCAAAGGCTTCATCCCAGGAGACCGGAGTAAATTCACCGTTTTTATCGTACTTTCCATTTGTCTTACGCAACAAAGGTTTGGTCAGGCGATCTTTACCGTACATGATCTTCGATAGGAAATAGCCTTTAACGCAGTTCAAGCCCTTGTTCACCGGTGAATTAATATCACCATGGGTTGCCACAACTCGACCGCTTTTGGTAGCAACGTTCACACTGCAACCCGTGCCACAAAATCGGCATGGTGCCTTGGACCACTTCAGTTTCGTTTTACTCGAATCGGTAACCAGGTTAGATGCACCCGCAGGTAAACTTAAACCTGCTGCAGCCACTGCCGTCGCGATGGCATTTTGCTTAATAAACTCTCTACGTGTGGTTTTCATTAGCTTATCCTTCCTCCGTACCGTCATCAATTTCGTGATAGACCATGGTGGCGTTTAAAACACCATTAACTGTTTGTATTTGATCGATTGTCGCTAAAATGCCCTGTTCATTATCGGTCTCCAGCAAGGCAACAAATTTACCTGCTGGATCCGGAGCATGAATTTCGATGTTCTCCAGCTGTTTTACACTGCCAAGAACCTGCTCAAACTTATCTGGCAAACAATGGATAACCAAACTTGATATATGTACTTGATCGGTTTCAAGTGCCATGTGCATACGTTTCCTGTGTTATTGGTTGATGAGAAATTACATTTAATGCATTAGCAGGACAGACCTGAACACACATACCGCAACCTGTACAGGCTTCAGTATTTACTACAGGTCTGGGTGTCCAACCAACCGCAAATTTAAATTTAATAGCATTGCTATCACAGCTATCTTGACAACTCTGACATGCAACACCTAAATAGGTCAGGCAATCCGACTCGATGCTGATGATTTGATGCCATGGCTGACAATCCAGATCTGGTTTGAAAATTGACTGGCTGCACGCGCGGGCACAATCACCACAGAAAACACAGCCACCTTTTTTGAAATCAATTGTTGGAAAACCTTCTTTATTGACTGAAATGATCCCTTCCGGGCAAGCACTGCTGCAATCGCCACATTGGGTGCAGGTATCATAGAAATCGATGTCTTCCCGCGTCCAGGGCAGAGGTAACACAGCATGTTTTTTTGAAATACGACCACGCAGAAAATTACGACGTTGTATATCCATTCTGCAATGACAACCTTGTACTATTATTGTCCTGGAGGACCAAGAATGAGCTGGGTAATCCAGACAAGGAACCCAAATCCCCCAACAATGATCACGGATAATACTGGGGCTAGAAATACCGCCAACATAATGAAGCTGTTGCGTTCGTCTTGTTTAGTTACTTCTTTTTCAACCACTTAACTCTTCCTGTCATTTTATTTGTGAACCGGTTTAACCCATGACAATGGACACAGTATATTGCTTTATTAGAATTTACTTAGATATAACCACAGTCACATTGACATATGTCAACTTTGTGATGGTTCTTTCAATTCAATAGGAAGTATGGTCAAGATTGATGAATTAAGCAAAATAATTGTCGATTTG
Source organism: uncultured Ectothiorhodospiraceae bacterium (assembly GCA_947259425.1). Classification (GTDB taxonomy): domain Bacteria; phylum Pseudomonadota; class Gammaproteobacteria; order UBA6429; family Thiohalophilaceae; genus SZUA-24. The sequence continues at coordinate 3,093 of CAMYMO010000141.1, forward strand.
TATCATTAATATCGATCTCTTAGTGATGAAACATTTTAAGAAGTCATGCAAACGATAGGAATAGAGTAAAGATACAATTAAGAATCAGAAAAAATGATTTTTTAAAGCCTACATGATGTAGCGCATTCTCCCGCATGCATAATTTTTCGGCAACGTTCCATAAAAATAATCGCGTTAGTTCTACTATAATTAATCCAAATATTTACGCTTTTAAGCATACCCATTACAGTGAAAATATGACTATATTTATAAAGTTTTACTTCAGTTTAAGACTTTTCTGTACTGAAGAATACAAAACGGATAAGACTGAAAGGAGACTCTGATGATACTGGAGAAATTAAAAAAATTTCTTACTGTTCTGGACAGTCGTCTACGTAAATTTGACTGGTGCAAAGATCGAAACTACGCACCCAGAAAGGTCAATTTCATGCATGTCATGGGACATGCTCCCACTATTAGTATTCTTGTTATCCCATTAACAATACTAATCATAGTAGGTCCGACATTGGACGCCCTGGACCTGAGCGCCATTCTATTATTAATAGTATTTATTAGTTTTCTTGTTGTGACCCAAAATAAATGGGGTAAAAATGCACAGTTATTTTGGTTGCAAAATGGCTCACTGTTACTCTTATCTCTTTTGATTTGGTTTTAT
>CAMYMO010000142.1 GCA_947259425.1 uncultured Ectothiorhodospiraceae bacterium
AGATGTTGGTGGCGGATACCTTAACTGGTGAGATACGCCGCTTGTTTACGGGTGTGACGCGTGATGAGATTACGGGTATTGCTTATACTCCCGATCGTCGTACGATGTTCATCAACACACAACATCCTGGTAATGGCGATCCAGCTCTCACCAACTTCCCAGCACCGATTGATGGCATCACCATCCCTCGTGATGCAACGTTCGTTATCACCAAGAAAGACGGTGGCATCATCGGTTCTTAATCGCTAACGAAAGTCGGCATACAGGGGCAGTCCATGTATAACACATGGCTGCCCCTTTTTAATTCTACGATGAACCAAGAAATAAGGGACAGACCACGATTAAACTAGTATTCCTTGACAGGCCACCCTGCTTTACCGGACGTAACACGACGATCGAGCATTATTGCTATTTCTTCTCTGGAATAATTGGGGTCAGAGAACAATATACTCTAATATTAGAAATAATTATTCTCTGCCCCTGTTTAACTTAAGAAGGAGGCGATATGAAACGCATAATCCTGACACTTTGCCTGATCACGTTACTACCAATACTCATCTATGCGGCATCACCCCAAACCGTAACAAGCGAAAAAGTCACTTTCGTGCTTGAAAAAGTGATCGATGACCTAGGTATTCCCTGGGGGTTGGCATTTATCTCAGAGTCTCAGCTACTGATCACCGAACGAGAGGGCCACATCAAACTGCTCGACACGAAAACGAAAACCCTCACCCTGTTGCAGGGTACACCCGAGGTACTTGTGGATGGCCAGGGGGGTCTACTGGATGTGGCCGTGCCGCCTGATTTCACGTCCGGCGACTGGATTTACTTCACCTTCGTGCGTAACAAAGAGGATGAAGGCGTTACCGTACTAGCCCGAGCCAAGTTGACCAATAACACACTGACACAATGGCAAGATCTGCTGGAAACGCAATCCGCCACCGACACCACTTTTCATTTTGGTAGTCGTATTGCCTTTGATGAAAAAGGTCATGTTTACTTTGGCGTTGGCGATCGTGGTGTGCGGCCTAATTCACAAGATACGAATAACCATGCTGGTAGCGTAATGCGTTTAACCCGTGATGGTCGCATTCCAAAAGATAATCCCTTTATCGATCGTGATGATGTATTGCCCGAAATATGGAGCTACGGTCATCGCAATCCACAAGGCATGGCCTACGATCCTCTTCACAAACGGCTCTGGTTAATTGAACACGGGCCACGCGGTGGTGATGAAATCAATCTTGTTCTACCCAGCCGCAATTACGGATGGCCGGTGATCTCATATGGCAAGGAATACTGGGGCCCAAAAGCTGTTGGTGAAGGCACGCATCGTAAAGGGATGGAACAACCCATCAAGCAATACACACCTTCTATCGCACCAGGGAGTTTACTATTCTATTCTGGTAAAGCCTTCCCTACCTGGCAAGGTAACCTGTTATCCGGTGCACTCAAATTAAGACATATTAACCGGGTGACATTAAATAAAGAAGGTAAGGCCATCAATGAGGAGCGGTTGTTAACCGACTTGGATGAACGCATTCGCGCGCTGGTAGAAAACCCCAAAGGCTGGTTGTATTTTTCAACAGACAGTGGCGAGGTCTATGTGATTAGACCTATCGATAAGAAATAAATGGAAAGACAAGAGGAAAAATACATCGCAGAAAATATAAGTGTTGAGATTTTTGATATGCATAAATGTGACTGCCCCGCTGTTTCTCCCTATATTTTCACAAGGATGAATATGACTTCCTCACTTCGATCCAGCTTACGCCTCATACTCATCGCAGCAATGTTCATCGCTTCAAAGGCACACGCAGCAGAGACCGGTTCCAGCCATAATCTTTTTTATCTAAATAAGTTGAATGACAATGCATTCTTTGTTGGTCGTGCCAACCTGGTAACACGTGATGGCTTCTCGGATATCTTCTTCGGCTACGTCGACGCCAACTACCGCCATGCATTGACGGATCCCTGGTCAATTGAAGTGGGTTATCGCCATGCTTTTCTTGAGCTGGGTAATGACTGGCGAGAGGAATACCGTCCTATGCTCTCCCTGTACTGGCGCGGCAAACTGTTCAAAGGTAAATTTTCAAATCGTCACCGTATAGAGTGGCGATACTTCGAAGGTAATGCACAAGACCGGGTACGCTATCGCAATGAGTCAGTATGGACATCGCAACACACTATTACCGACTACCAACTTACGCCTTTTATTGAAGAAGAATTTTTTTACGACATAACTGACAGTGAGCTGAATATTAACTGGCTAACGTTTGGTATCTCTAAGTTCTGGACGAAAAGTAAGAAAGGGGGCATAAAGTGGAAGCTGGGTTATCGACTACAATCACAAAAATTCAATGGTGATTGGGAAAACCGCCATGTGCTGGTGACAGGGATTAGCATCTTTTCATTTGATTAAACTTAATAGTTAAATCACTCTGGACGGTACCCTCAAATCCGTACACATCGTTAAGCGACATTTATCATCTCATACTCAGAATTCGGAGTCAGGTCTTGCAGTACAAAATTTGATAAAAGAATGTGTCATTGCAAGACCTGGCCCCGTTATGTGTATGTGGATAAAAGAATGTGTCATTGCAAGACCTGGCCCCGTTATCTTTGAAAAAAACAGCAATAATTATTTCTTTTTTTCTTTCAGTGAGCACAGTGTACGCAGATGATTAATTAAGCTCAGATGAAATCAAGGCGTTGTTTACCAACAAGACTTTACCCAGTATCAATGGGAGCTGATCCCGTTTAAAACTTTCTTTGATCACAAGGTGAGGAGGAACAAAACACTTGAAACTATTTTTCTGTACGTCAAAAATAATTATGCAATTGTACAAACCATTCTGTGGTATTTTGTAAGTCGTTTTGTGGAATTCCCGAACTGTCACGAACACCGAAACTCAACTGGGTATACTGTATAGGAAACCACTCCCAAACAATGCTAGCCCTGGTTCGTTCATCCTCAGCAATGGCACGGCTTGGATCAAAATATTCATAAGTCAATTTTAAATTGTGTCCCTTGGTCAACAGGGTATTGGCCTCAATCAAGGCAAGTCGTTGTTTGAGTTGACCGCCTACCGCACCATCATCCACTATATAATCGACTTCTGCCAACCAATTAATTATTCCTGTACGTAGGCCAACAAAGATACCGCTCATAGTCCGATCATCATCTTTGACATCATTGAAATTATAACTTAACCCAACCCGCCAGCCAGGATTGACGTAACTGGTACGAAGACTAAATTGCTTTCCTCGATTTGTTTCATTACCACCCGCAGTGCCATTGGTAATCGCCAAATTTGTTGACACATTGGCTGTCTCGAGGCCAAACTCTACGCCATCATCCGGTGTATTATAATTGATACCGGTCACTTGCCGAATAAAGGCAGTATCATCCTCCAGGCGAAAACCGTAGGGCAAAAACATACGCCCTGCCTTGATATAAACTGTATTGTCATTCAGCCAATACAATCCATACAACTCACGGTTTAATGCACCACCTGGTCCTAATTTTTGATCAAAATAGAAGGTTAATTTTCCAGGAATTAGATCGACTTGCATATACACCAGCAACTCTTCTGATTCGAAAGAAAATGTGTCACTCTGATTAGGAATTTGAGTTGACACCGCATTAACCCGCAAATCACCACCGATTGAAATATAATCGTTCAACCTGGCAACATTCTTAAAATCGGTAACCGTTTTGGCGGTTAATGTATTAAGTCCATA
>CAMYMO010000143.1 GCA_947259425.1 uncultured Ectothiorhodospiraceae bacterium
AACTGAGAAAAAATACACAGCAGAATATATTAATGCCAGAACACCGGTCGTTGCTATTGCATAACGCCAGCCATCGTCACCTCCATAAATTAATGCTAACGTGGGCAGTATCATCGCGGCCGCAGCAGAACCAAAGTTACCCCAACCCCCATAGATACCTTCAGCAAGTCCTACTTCCTTGGCTGGAAACCATTCACTAACCATTCGAATACCAATCACAAAACCCGCACCGACAAAACCCAGTAAAAATCTCATCAATGCAATTCGTTCAAAACTATCTGCAAAAGCGAACCCGAAGCATAGAAAGCTTGAAATAAATAAAAGTAAGGAATACATACGGCGTGGGCCAAAATGATCCACCAGCATACCGACAATAATTCTTGCTGGAATGGTGAGGGCAACATTTAATATCAAGATGGCCTTCACTTGTGCATCGGATAAGGATAAAGCTTCGCGTAAGGCACCCATCAGCGGTGCATGGTTAAACCAGACAAAAAAGCTTAAGAAAAAGGCGAACCAAGAGAGATGTAAGATTCTCATCTTGCCTGTAAATGAGAATATATTGAGTTTAGATTCTGTTTGCTCCACGTTGAGCACTCCTTCCATATCAGCGTTGATGTTCGAAAAATTATTTACCTGCTTAAAGCAAGGGCTATGCCACGTTCCTAAGTTACTGATTTATTGGCCAAAATATAAAACCGATGAGGTCAGAGGCACACTAATGGTGCAATAATGTTCGAATAGTATATTAAAAAGTGCTTATTTAGTGCGTTAAAAAAATTCGCCCGGAAAATGACTCACATCAATGCATTAAAAAACTGCAAATGCACAATTATGGTGCGACCTTTCTCCGCAATGCACCAGTAGATCTCTCCATGAAGGGGTATTTATCTAAGAAAAACAATTAGTTAAAGTTTACTTAAGCATTTTCTAATGGATGGCATGGAGCTTGCTCTAAGGTGTTGTAAGCAGCAAGTCTAGCATTGCTAAATTAATTATGTAGTCAGCTCTAACGTAGGAGTGGATATGAAAGAAAAGTTAGTGGTCATCGGTAATGGCATGGCCGGTATGCGCACGGTCGAAGAATTATTAAAAATAGCACCCGATCTCTATGATATTACCGTTTTCGGTGAAGAACCGTATGGGAATTACAACCGGATTATGCTCTCGCCCGTGCTGGCTGGTGAAAAGACCATTGAAGAAATCATGCTAAATGACCTTCAATGGTACGATGATAATAATATTAAACTCGAGAAAGGCAAAAAGATCGTTGATATCGATCGTAAAGCTCGAATCGTTAGCGCGGATGATGGCACAACGGCTGAATATGATCGTTTATTAATCGCGACTGGCTCGAAACCCTTCATTATTCCACTCCCTGGACATGATCTTCCTGGCGTTATTGCCTTTAGAGACATCGCCGATGTCGATAAAATGCTTGATGCAGCTAAGAATAAAAAGAATGCCATTGTTATTGGCGGTGGTTTGTTAGGCCTGGAAGCGGCAAATGGTTTGATGCAACAAGGTATGAATGTGAAAGTCGTTCACATCATGGATACCTTGATGGAAAGACAACTCGATGAACCCGCAGCGAAAATGCTGAGTAAATCCCTGGAAGAGCGCGGCATGGAATTTTTAATGGGGGCACAAACCGAATCCATTAAAGGTGAGGGTAAAGTCGAACAAGTTTGTTTTAAAGATGGCAGTTCGGTTGATGCTGACATCGTTGTGATGGCAGTCGGCATTCGTCCAAACATTGAATTAGCCGAAAAAGTTGGAATCCATTGCGAGCGTGGCATTGTTGTTAATGACACCATGCAGACCTTTGATCCTCGAATCTATTCAGTGGGCGAGTGTGTACAGCATCGTAACGAAACCTATGGCTTAGTGGCCCCGTTATTTGAAATGGGCAAGGTCTGTGCGAATCACTTGGCACTACACGGTATCGGTCGTTATGAAGGTTCGGTAACCTCAACCAAATTAAAAGTCACTGGTATTGATCTGTTCTCGGCCGGTGATTTTACCGGTAACGAAAATACCGAGGCATTAGTGTTCCAGGACGCTGCGCAAGGTGTTTATCGAAAATTAATCGTTCAGGACAATAAAATTAAAGGCACCGTGATGTACGGTGATACGATTGACGGTACCTGGTACTTCGATTTGATGCGTGACGAAACGGATATTACCGATTTTCGTTCTACTATTTTATTTGGACAAGCCCATCTGGGTGATTCGGGGCATGGTGATGATAACCGTGTCGCGGCGATGTCCAATAGTGCGGAAATATGTGGTTGTAACGGGGTTTGTAAAGGTGACATTGTTAATGCCATTACCGATAAGAAACTGTTTACCCTGGACGATGTGCGCGCACATACCAAGGCATCCAGCTCATGTGGCTCATGTACGGCTTTAGTAGAAGCCTTAATCGCGCACACTGTCGGCGGTGATTATTCGGTTGCCCCACACCTTAAACCAATGTGTCAGTGTACCGATCACACGCATGATGAAGTGCGTAAAGCGATTCGTGATCATGAGCTTAAGTCTATCCCGGATGCCTATAAGTTTCTTGAATGGAAAACCCCGGACGGATGCCCTAAATGCCGGACGGCAATGAATTATTATATGGTCTGTCAATGGCCGGAGATCCATTCAGTCGATGATTCACAATCTCGTTACATTAATGAACGAGCGCATGCCAATATTCAAAAAGACGGTACCTATTCGGTGATTCCTCGTATGTGGGGTGGTGGAACTACACCCAACGAATTGCGTGCGATTGCGGATGTTGCTGAAAAATTCGATGTTAAAACGGTGCATGTAACCGGTGGTCAACGTATTGGTTTGTATGGCTTAAAGAAAGATGAGTTACCTGTTATCTGGAAAGACCTGAACGATGCCGGAATGGTCTCAGGTCATGCCTATGGTAAAGCCCTACGTACAGTTAAGACCTGTGTTGGTAAAGAATGGTGCCGCTTTGGTACTCAGGATTCGACACACTTAGGGATTGAACTAGAAAAATTAACCTGGGGTTCATGGATGCCACATAAATTTAAAATGGCAGCATCGGGTTGTCCACGTAACTGTGCTGAAGCCACGATTAAAGATTTTGGTGTGGTTTGCGTCGATTCTGGTTATGAATTACATGTTGGCGGTAACGGTGGTATTAAAGTGCGTGCAACCGATTTTTTATGTGCTGTATCGACTGAAGAAGAGGTGTTGGAATATTCTGCCGCCTATATTCAGCTTTATCGCGAAGAAGCACACTACCTTGAACGGACGGCGCCCTGGATTGAACGAGTAGGATTAACTCATATCAAACAAAATATTGTAGATGATGCGGATAATCGGAAAGCACTGGCAGAACGCTTCAATTATTCTCAAAAATTCATGCAGGATGATCCTTGGGAAGCACGAGCTAAAGGTGCAGAGCAGCATGAATTTACCGCTATTAAACAACTTAACGCGTAGGTTAATAGGTTATGAGTGACTGGATAGAAATTGGAACTTTGAACGACATTCCTAAATTAGGAGCTCGCGTTGTTGCGGGCAAAGAACATGATATTGCCGTTTTTAGAACGGCTGAAGATAAGGTATTTGCGATTAAAGACGAATGCCCCCATAAGCAGGGCCCTTTGTCCCAAGGTATTGTGCATGGCAACAAAGTGGCCTGCCCATTACACGATTGGAAAATACAGCTTGATTCAGGTGTCGCAGTATTGCCCGACGAAGGT
>CAMYMO010000144.1 GCA_947259425.1 uncultured Ectothiorhodospiraceae bacterium
AAATGTTGGGCTATGACCCGCTGTACCTGGCCTGTGAAGGGCGTGTTGTTGCCGTGGTTGCACCCGATCAAGCACAACAGGTATTACAGCGGTGGCGGGCCATACCCCAGGGTAGGCAAGGTGCCATAATCGGTGAAGTTTCGTTGCTGCATCAGCATGTTATTCTTGAAACAGAACTGGGGGGTGAACGCTTCCTGGAAGAACTCGAAGACGACCCCCTGCCACGAATTTGTTAGCTCGATAATCGCTCGTATCGCAACTGGATTTCTCATCTTATATCAGTTTGAGTTATTTTGAACGGCTCTTTTTTACTCCCTTTTTTGGACTAAGTGTAAACCAGTCGCCTGGCATGATTTCGTGGTAGTGGTCTGCTTCTTCGAGTAGAAGGTGGTGTGTTGTTCGTTTTACAGCGGCGATCTCAACTCGTACGCCTTCGCCCTTAAGGTGGCTGACGAGCTCAATGAAATCAGAGTCACCGGACATAATAATGATGGTATCGACCTTACTCGAGAGCTGGGTCGCCTTGATGGTGAGAGGGATGTCTGCACTCTTGTGGCAGGGGCGCACAGAACCGTGGTAGTTGGTGTACAGTCGCTCTTTGAGTTTTCCCGATATATGTTTGCCCTCACGGAAATAGACCAGGCGGTTCAACCCCCGATTATCCAGCAGGCGCGGAATAAGGGTATCAAAGTTGATCATGGTGTTCGGGTCTTTGGCCTCTTCGTGGATGCTGCGTTCGATATTATTGCCATCTATCAGGATGGCAACGGACTGGTTAATCAGTACTTCTGGGGCGGGGCTGTCGCTCATGTTGATCCAGACATAGGGGAATTAGTAATTTAAGTATAGTTGAAAAACGTATTTCATTCACCAATCGAAACGGATTTTACCGGTATACTGTAATTATAAATTGTTGTGTGTTCAATCTGAAATTTCATTCTTCAATATCAAAAACAATAAATTAAATATTTGGCAGAATTTGTTACGATATCATTAGAGTTACACATCTGAAAGTAAGTTAGCATCATGCACAAGCGTGTGCCATTGCTTTTTAGCTTGTTCACTTAATGTTTGGAAAACTTCAGTGACACGTTGAGAGTCACAATTCATAATAATTTCATCAAATGTCGAGATCAGACAATCATGAGCTTCCTGCGCAAGCTGTATAATCTTGTCAATAGTAAGCCCAGTATTCATGTCTACTATTGGACATGAGAATTTCAGTATCCTGCCTTCATCGGCAAACTGAAACCAGGTATCTAATAACTCTGGATCAGCTTCCTCCATAAAATTCTCTACTGCACTAGCAAGTTCTTTCTCTCGGTTAATAAGGTAATCCAACAATAACTTAGTGCGTTCGCGAACTGTCTCATCTTCTAGATGTTGATAGCAGCTGGAAAGACAAGAATGAAAATCTCGAATGTGATTTAATATATCGTGTGTCTGTTCAAAGCGCATCTTGTGTTTTCCTGTGACAAGTGATGGTCATGATAAAGTCTGCAGTGCTTTTAAAACATCTCTGCGGCTTATCTGACCAACTAAGCGGTTGTCCATCATCACTGGATAGCGACGATGATCACCTTCGATGAAACAGCGGGCGACATCAAGAATATTAGTATCAGCATCAATCGTTTGAACATTGAGGCTCATATATTCATCAACTCGTCCACCCCATTCGCCATGGTAACCGGCCTCTAGGGCTACCTTAAGACAATCTTTTTCTGAAAGCATGCCCACTAGGTTACCCAAAAGATCCAGTACTGGGGCACCCGAGATATGTTTTTCTAGTAGTAAGCGAATTGCTTCCATGATATCCATCTCAGGATGAAATGTTACTAGACTGGTTGTCATGAAATCCTTAGCTGAGATGGATGTGTTCATTTCACCTCCTGATTGTATAATTAGTTATAAGTTATTAAGCATTTTTTGTTGTTCGATGTTCATTGTTTAGTGATTTTTTCGCGGACATTTTTTATTTGTACAGACACTGCAAGAATCTTCAAGTCCAGGTATGCGGTTAAGTCCTCCACAACTTCCTTGTACTCCCTGGCGTCCAAATAACAATCCCAGCGTTAGAGCAAGACTCATTAAAATAAAAATCACAAAAGTAAACAAAAATGTTGCCATAAAAGTTCTCTAACCGCCAAAATCATCCATTAATATGTTTTCTTTCTCCACGCCCAGGTTTTCCAGCATTTTGATAACTGCTGCAGTCATCATAGGTGGCCCACACAGATAATATTCGCAATCTTCAGGTGTTGGATGCGATTCCAAATACTGTTTGAATAGAACATCATGTACGAAACCGGTATAACCTTGCCAGTGGTCTTCAGCTTGTGGCTCCGACAATGCAACATGCCATTTAAAGTTTTTATGCTGTGCTTGTAATTGATTGAAGTCATCTTCATAGAATAACTCTTTTAGACTGCGGGCACCGTACCAGAAACTAATTTTACGCTTGCTGTTTAAACGTTTGAGCTGATCGAAAATATGTGCACGCATGGGAGCCATGCCTGCGCCACCACCTACGAACACCATTTCTGCATCTGAGTCACGCGCAAAGAATTCGCCATAAGGACCTGAGATAGTTACGTTATCGCCTGGTTTCAAGCTAAATATATACGATGACATAATCCCCGGCGGGGCATCAGGGATACTGGGTGGTGGGGTAGCGATACGTACATTGAGCATGATAATGCCCTTTTCATCCGGATAACTTGCCATAGAATAGGCGCGAGTTACTGTTTTAGAAGTTTCAGAGGTATAACGCCATAAATTATGTCGATCCCAATCATCACGAAATTTTTCCGCGATTTTGAAATCATTATAATTAACAAGATGGGGAGGACATTCAATCTGGATATACCCGCCAGCTCGAAAATCGACATTTTCACCTTCGGGTAATTCCAGTATAAGTTCCTTGATATAAGTAGAAACGTTATCATTCGATCGTACTTGGCAGGTCCATTTGCGTACCCCAAAGACCTCTCTTGGGACTTCCACGATCAAGTTCTGCTTAACTGTAACCTGGCAAGCGAGCCGTGAGCCTTCTGTGGCTTCACGCTTAGTGATCAGTGAGGTCTCGGTGGGTAGTATCGCGCCACCACCTTCAAGTATTTTTACGCGGCATTGGCCACAAGTACCACCACCACCGCAGGCAGAGGGAAGAAATAATTCCGCATCAGCAAGTGCAGTTACCAGTTTTAGACCGACCGGTGAGGTGATAGTACGTTCCTTGTTGACTTCTATATTCACCTCTCCCGCGGGCACCAATCGTGAACGTGCTAATAAAATGATGGCTACCAACAATAAAACAATGCTGGTAAACATAAAGACTCCAAGTGTGATCTCAAGCATTGCTCAGCCTCATATTTGAATACCTGAAAATCCCATGAATGCCATGGACATTAAGCCGACAATAATAAAAGTGACACCGAGACCCTGTAATCCATTGGGCACGTCACTGTACTTAAGTTTCTCACGTATACCAGCAAGGGCTACCAGTGCCAATGCCCAGCCAAAGCCGCTACCCAGTCCATAAACCAGACTTTCAGTAAAGTCGTAATCGCGTTCCACCATAAAGAGTGATCCACCAAGGATGGCACAGTTAACGGTAATCAATGGTAAGAAGATACCGAGGGCGTTATATAAGGCAGGGAAATAACGATCTAATGTCATTTCCAGTATTTGTACCAATGCGGCAATGACACCGATATAGGTGACCAGTCCAAGAAAACTTAAATCGACCTGTTCCAATCCAAGCCAACTCAAAGCACCGTCCTGTAGTAAATACTGATAAATAAGGTTATTAACTGCAACAGTAATGCCTTGCACGACGATTACCGCCATGCCCAAGCCTAATGCCGTATCAATCCGTTTTGAAACGGCAAGAAAAGTACACATGCCCAAAAAGAAAGCTAAGGCGAGATTCTCGACAAAAGCCGCCTGGATGAACAATTGTGTGTAACTAGCCATTTTTCGCGCCTGTCAATATTTTCTATATAACTTCTGTGCGGTGAACAATCTGGATGCGGTAATCGGCTTTTTCTTGTTGCTGTGGTTTCCAGCTGCGAACTGCCCAGATCAATAAACCAATAATAAAAAAAGCACTGGGTGCAAGTAACATTAATCCATTCGCGGTATACCAGCCTCCCTCGCTAATCAATGGTAGAAGATTCATACCCAGTAAGCTGCCCGAACCAAGTATTTCTCGAATCGTGGCCACGATAATTAAAATAACGCTATAGCCCATACCATGGCCTACGGCGTCTAGAAAACTGGGCCATACACCGTTTTGAGTGGCATAAGCTTCAGCACGGCCAAGCACGATGCAATTGGTGATGATGAGACCAACAAAAACGGAGAGTTGTTTACTGAGATCATAAGCAAAGGCGCGTAGAAACTGGTCTACAACAATGACCAGTGAGGCAATGATGGTCATGAAAACGATAATGCGAATGTTGGTAGGGATATGGTGACGGATGGCACTTATGATCACGCTGGAGCTGAGCAAGACGAATGTCAAGGCCAGGCACATGATCAGAGCGGGGGCCAGTTGCGTAGTCACTGCGAGTGCAGAACAAATACCCAGGATCTGGAGTGTAATCGGATTGTTATCAACAACCGGATCGAAGAGCACCTTTTTATTCTCACTATTCATGTTTTATCCCTGTATGTTCAGAACTGCGAATCCTGGCAAGGAAAGGGCCAAATCCCGTGTCACCTAACCAGTAGTGAATCATTCGTGTAATGCCATTGGCAGTCAAAGTGGCACCCGATAGACCATCAATTTCGTATTCAGCATGATGTGAGGTCTTAACTACGCGACCTTTGATGACTCGTAGTTGCATATGACCATGTTTGCCAATGACCTTTTTTCCCTGCCACTTAGCCTGCCAGCTAGGATTACTGATTTCACCCCCTAGCCCTGGCGTCTCGGCATGATCATAAAAGGTAATGGCCTTAACCGTATTTCCGTCGGGGGCTAGAGCTACAAAACCGTGTACAGTCGACCAAAGTCCCTTACCGACCAGAGGGAGAATTATGGTGTTCAATGTGTTGCCGTTATGTATCAGATAAACAGGAAAGTAACGTTTACGTTCACCTATACCGGCAATGTCTTGTTCTTTGGGGATTACCCAGGAGATTTGTTGGCGTGCAATATCAGGCGCAACATAATCTCCGGTCTGTATATCAATATGGCGTGTTTCGATAGACTGGAAACTTGCTGCAATATCCTTATCCGGATCATACAGTCCTGCTACTTTTAAGATTTCCTTTTTTCTCCCCAGCGCTTCATTTTGTTGCTGTATTGGTTTGAGTAATATAGCTGCACTAGAAACCAGAATCGAACATACCAGGCATACACCTACTGCTACCAATACAATCTTCGCTGTGCTGTCATTGGGCATAGTTAGTAAACGTGCCCAAAAAGAAGGACTATGTTTGCTGCTCATAACTGTCTCTTAATTTGCGCTTGCGAATATGTGATTGCACAACAAAGTGATCGATGACTGGTGCAAAGACATTACCAAACAAGATGGCCAGCATCACACCTTCTGCAAAGGCAGGATTCACCACACGAATGAGGATAGTTATAAATCCGATTAGACCGCCATAGATCCACATCCCTGTACGGGTCATTGCCGCTGATACCGGATCGGTGGCCATGAACATGGCACCAAACGCAAAACCGCCCAGCACCAGATGCCAATACCAGGGAACTGCATAAATGGCCTGAGATTCTGGCCCAATCGTATTGAGTATCATCGTGGTAGCAATCATACCGAGTACCACGCCGCTAATAATTCGCCACGATGCAATACCTGTAACAATTAAAAATGCTCCGCCGAGTATGCAGGCAAGCGCGGAAACCTCCCCAATTGATCCTTGAATGGTACCTACGAAGGCCTGGCTCCAGGTAATTCCATGACTACTTAACTCTTCGATGCCTCCTTCGGCGGCCAATGCTAAAGGACTTGCACCGCTGTAGGCATCGATGGGTACCCAGACTGCATCACCCGACAGTTGTGCCGGATAAGCAAAAAATAGAAAAGCGCGCCCCGCTAGGGCGGGGTTTAGGAAATTTTTACCTGTACCTCCAAAGACCTCCTTAGCAATGACAACGCCGAACGAAATGCCAAGCGCAACCTGCCATAGTGGAATGGAAGCGGGCAATGTGGCTGCAAATAACCAGGAGGTAACCAGGAAGCCCTCGTTGACCTCATGGTTACGAATCAAGGCAAACAAAACTTCCCAGATGCCGCCGACGACCAGAGTCACGATATAGATTGGCAGAAAGTAGAGCATGCCATGGATCAGGCAAGCCAGTATGTTATTCGGATCGTAACCAATACCGAGTAAATCGAGTATGGTGCCTCGCCAGCCGTCAGCTGAGAGCAGGCCAAGTTGTTGTATCGCGAGGTTACTTTGTAAACCAGTATTATAAATTCCGACTAATACCGCCGGGGTACTTGCGAGTACTACATATATCATCACACGTTTTAGATCGATAGCGTCGCGGATGTGTGGCGCACCATGGGTCTTGTCTACTGGCGTGTAGAGTAAGGTATCGACCATTTCAAAAAGTGCACTGTATTTTTCAAATCGTCCACCCTTGACAAACCAGGGTTGCAGTCGATCCAGGCTTCTTCGTATCAACCGCATTAACCTTCCCTTTCGATAAGATTCAGAGTTTCGCGTAACACTGGCCCGTAGTCATACTTACTCGGACAAACATAGGAACACAGAGCCAGATCTTCTTCATCCAATTCAAGTGCCCCCAGTCCTTGCGCAGAGTCCGTATCACGAACCAGTAGGGCACGTAGCAACTGAGTGGGTAAGGTATCCAATGGCATGACTCGTTCATAGGAACCTATGGGAACCATGGCGCGAGGACTACCATTTTGCAATGTGGTCATCCAGTATGAGTTGCGCTTGAAAAGACTTGAGAGTAAGACTTTACTCGCCGAGAACTTACGTGTACCTGGTGCCAGCCAACCTAAAAATTCTCGTTGTTGTGAATCGGCAATGACGGAAACCTGGTTATGGTATCGACCCAAATAAGAAGCCCAGCCCGCGGCCTGATGGCCAGACAATATGGAACCGGAGATTACCCGGCAAGCAACAGGGTCCAGTTCTTTATTGACTAGGTCACCGGTGTTTGCTCCCAGGCGAGTGCGTAATACACGTGGATTCATGACCACAGGTCCTGCCAAGGAGATGATGCGTTCTGGATTTAGGCGCCCCGTTTTAAAAAAACGTCCAATGGTAATGACATCCTGGTATCCCAGATGCCAAACGGTACGTTTAGCACTGGCCGGTGCTAGATAATGAATATGCGTACCCACCAGGCCGGCAGGATGTGGGCCAGTAAACACAGTCTGCTGTAGATTAGGTAACTGTGGAAGTGACAACTGCTCATTCGAATCTGTGCAAACAAAAACATTCCCATTAATGAGCTGTGACAATACAATGAGTCCATCATGAAATGCTTCAGCAGCCTGAGCGATGACGAGAGCTGGTTTTGCGCAAAGTGGATTAGTATCCGTTGCCGTTACAAACAAAGCAAAAGGAGTTTGTTCCGGATCGGGAATTCTACTATAAGGTCGTGTACGTAATGCAGTCCACAATCCTGATTTAAGAAGTCCTTCCTGAATTATTTCTGGAGTTAGGGATAATAAGTCGTTTACTTTGTAACTATCGAAATTTACTTCCTCATCACCTTCAAGCGTTACTTCAATTGAACGCAGTATACGTTTTGCGCCATGTTCTATATTCGTAATTACTCCAGATGCGGGTGAGGTAAAGTGTATGGATGGATTTGTCTTGGAAACAAATAATGTCTGCCCCAGCCTAACACGATCTTGTTGTTTGACAATCAGTTTGGGTTTTATGCCTGGGTAATCGTTACCAAGTAGCGCAACTGAGTGCACTGGTTTTGCATCTTCTATATGTTGTTGTGGCACGCCCATGACTGGTATGTCCAATCCTCGTTTTATTCGTATTTGCTTGATTGCTGTTGTCATTTGTTTGTCTGAATCATCTCATTACGAACCGGATCTCAAGCTCGGCAGGTATTCTTGCTTATACATATACCCAAACATGGTGCAAAAATGTGGGTGCATGTGACATTATGGAGCATTATTCTTGTGCCCCATGAATCATACCAAGGCTTATTTATCCACTTAAAACAGCGATTTCGTGTATTAAGCATGTAGTGTTTACCTAATTCGGTTCGCTATTTACAACGCTAAATTAATACGTATCAAAGATTGTGCCAAAGATTTCACGGGCCTATTGATCTGAGATCTATTACTTACTATTACAGGGCATGTATCTTGCTTGAGGTCATTGTGTAATGCAGTAAGAGTGAGGCATTGTGATAGTGTTTATGTGCTTTGTTGAAGCGAACTGTGTTTACATTCTCTCTCAGCAGATTTAAAGAACTTGTCTATTGTGGCCTTAGAGTTGGAGAACATGACATGAAAAATATCGTAATCCTCGGCGCAGGTACGGGAGGTGTCTTGGTTGCTAATATGTTGCGCAGTGAGTTGGATCTAAAAGAGTGGCAAATCACTATTATCGATAGATCGGACCAACATTATTATCAACCAGGTCTCTTATTCATACCGTTTAAGCTATATGGTTATAATGATGTAACAGACATTGCGCGCCCGATTAAGAGACCACTCCCAGATGAGATTCGTTTTATCAAAGCCGATATTCTACTCATTGATCATGAAACACAACAAGTTGAAACATCAGAGGGTAATTATGCATATGACTGGCTGATCAGTTCATTAGGTTGTCACATACAAGCGAATGAGGTGGATGGTCTTGCCGAAGCGATGGGTAATGATGTGCACACATTTTATAAACCATATAGTGCTCTTGCTTTTCAGGAACCCTTAGAAAAAATGCAAGAAGGTCGGCTGCTAATCAATATTGCGGACATGCCGATCAAATGCCCGGTAGCGCCTATTGAATTTGCATTCCTGGCTGATTACTACTTCACTAAGCGTGGGGTTCGGGATCATATCGATATTTCTCTGGTGACACCCTATAGTGGAGCATTTACCAAGCCAGTAGCAAATAAAATTCTTACCCAGGTGGCTCGGGAAAAGCGTATTAATGTGGTGCCAAATTTTTCCCTGGCAAGCGTCGATGTGGATAACAAAGTCATCAACTCCTACGAGGGTGGTAGTTTAGATTACGATTTGCTTTGTTCGATTCCACCGAATCTGGGCCCAACAGTCTCAGATCATTCAGATTTAGGCGATGGTACTGGATATTTTGTGACTGATCCGAGAACCTTAAAGTCACGCAAAGCAGAGCGAATATTTATTTTGGGTGATAACTCGAACGTCTCTACTTCTAAAGCAGGATCGGTTGCCCATTTCGAAGCGGAAACCGTCGTGAATAATCTTCTCAGGGAGATTCGGGGTGAGAAGGCGTTACAGTCATTCGATGGCCACGCGAACTGCTTTATTGAAACAGGTTATCACAAGGCTATGCTATTAGATTTCAACTATGATGCTGAACCGATACCAGGTGCATTCCCGACTCCAGGTATAGGTCCTTTTAGTCTGCTGAAAGAAACTTATCTTAATCATATGGGTAAAATGACCTTTGATTGGGTCTATTGGAATATGCTTTTACCAGGTTACTTGGGTAATATGCCCCTATTAACCGCGCATATGAACTTTATGGGTAAAGATGTTCATCAGACCGCTCCGGTACGTCGAGCCAAGACAATGTATGTCAAAGATCTTATGACTAGCAATGTGGTTACCATAGAACAAGGGCGTCCACTCACCGAAGCGGCCCAGATCATGGATCAGCATAATGTAAGTGGTTTGCCCGTGGTAGGTCCAGACAAGAAACTGGTTGGGATCATCACCGAAGCGGATTTTTTGTCTGCCATGAATGTGGATGCACATCCTGTTTTGCAAAATTTCTTTTCAAGCATTATACGGCGTCGGCGGGTAAGCAAGCCCATGGGTTCTATAGTCGATGACCTGATGACAGAAAAACCGCTAACTCTAAACGCGAACGATACACTTCAACGTGCAATTGAAATCATGGACCGGAATAAGATTAAACGTATCGTTATCACTGATGAGGAAAAGCAAATACAGGGTATTCTGTCGCGTGCTGATTTACCTAAGTTATTTCTAATGAAGGGATAGATTATTTGATGTAGAAACTTTTATAGAAAAAAAACCATTAAAGTTGATATGATTTCGTATAGTGAAAAACGCATAGTGGGTAGTTCTATTGATGATATGTTTGGTGTTATTTTTGATATCGAATCGTATCCGGAGTTTCTGCCGGGGTGGAATCATACAATTATTCGTACACAGGATAAGGATACAATAATAGTTGATCAACAGTGTGGCATCGGTCCTATCTGCTGGAATTTTACTTCCCAAGCATATTATCGAAAACCGGAAATACTGGAGATTCGTTCATCTGATAGTCCCTTTAAAAATCTTACCATAAAGTGGGAACTGACTAAAACCAAACAACATTGTTGCTATGTAGATTTTTATATACAAGCACAATTGTCTACATTGTTATTACACAATTTGCTTAAGTCATTTATCAGAGTTTCCAGTCACAACATAATTTCTTTGTTTGAGCAGCGTGTCTATTCGCTTAAGCAAATTTCAAAATGATCTCAACAATATTGGCAATTGGTCACTTTTGGTTTGTTTTACCTTAGAGTGCGCTATGCGCAAAAATAGTGCATGAAACTTTTCAAATGACCCGGAATGGCACTGTTCGCTATATGAAAAAAAATATAACGTGATGAAATACTTCAATATTTCCTTGTTCTCATGCGGCTGGCATAGAATTCGCAGGATACAAATTATTCAACAATAGGTATTTTGAGGAGAGAAATAGCATGAGCATGCCAGAAATAACTGAGGAAATGATATTCGAATGTTTTGCCGCTGCACGCAAGTCAGAAGATATGCATCAGACAGCGTCATCCTTTGTTGACGTGGAAGAATACGAGAACGCGATTATGTATCCGGAATTTGCTCGTTGGGCCAACAAGGCAGGGCATCCAGAATTAGCGACCCTGTTTCGTAAGGTCGCGGGCGAAGAAAAGTTACACGCTGTTTGGCTGCGGGAACTTTATGACGATATCGGTACGCCCGAGCGTGGCGCAGATACCCGACGGGCAATAGAAGCGCTTGAGACCATTCGTGCCAATTGTGATGAACTGATTGAAATGAATCCGGCGGGAGTGATTGAAAAAGCACTGATGGTGGCTATTCGTGTAGAGGAAAGGGAGTATCTGGACATCTATCCACGTTTTCGGGATCAGGCACTGGAAAATAAGGATCAGGCCACAGCGGAAGTATATCAGCGTGTCATCGATTCGGAACATCAACATGCCGAATGGTTCCAGGGGGCCCTGGAACATTATCGTGCTTCACAATTACAGGCGGTCTAGGTATGAACTGGTATATTTGAGACTGTGCCTATTGTCATTAAATGGTGGCAGGCACTGAATCCTGCCATTTACCTCGTGTCGATTTTGCCAGCGATAGCTGTTTGGATATTGACAGATGCTTCCTTCGAGAAAAATATTGTTTTATTCGCAGCCACTCTGGGTGTGGTTCTGCTACAACATGCAATAAATCTATTCAATGACGCTAAGGATTGGCGTTTGGGTGCGGACCGGGAAAAATACAATTCCTGGGTCCGAGTACACGATAATAATCCAGACATAGCGAATGTACATGCTGTTATTAGTTTAGTGTTTGGCAGTCTAATCGGATTTTTATCCTTATACTATTCTGAACGCTTATGGATACTTTTATATGCCATCCCGTTTGTGATATTGGGATTGTTATATAACTATGGTCAACGTCCACTCTCCTATACAAGGGCAGGCGAATGGGTAACTGGAATCTGTTATGGGCCAGGTGTATTCGGAAGTCTGTGGTTTGTAGCAGGTCAATCATTCAATGGGATAGCTGTAGTGGGGATGATGGCTTTTGCTGCTTTATCCATGTCCTTATTATTTTCACACCAGCCACCACAAATCGAGACGGATCGATCGGCTAGTAAGTATTCCTTCGCAGTACGAAATGGAGCAAAACGCACCTACCAGGTTGCTGTTCTATTATTTCTATTGGCTTTGTTCTTCCTGGGAATTGCAATCTTGTTTCAAGATAAGGGAACTGCATTAATTTTATTATTTATTTTTACGGCTTTTATCGCCGCCTGGAGGGTGATCAATTTACAGATCAATCCGAAACAAATTCTAATCAATACAAGTATTGTCCTGGTCGTGCCGCTGACGTTTTCTATATTCTCAGTGTAATTACGGGTTTTCTATAGCTCTTGAATTTGACGATACGCAAAAAGTAATCTAATTGCTGGTTTTTGCCATATAAAAATGTAATGGGGAAGTATAGATGACCGCTAGCCTGATTATGGATCCACATCCTTCGGTTTTACATAAAGACGAAAAGATTCATAAAGGTGTTGAGCTGGTGATGGAACACCGTTATCGGAATATACCTGTGGTGGATGATAAGGGCTGTTACCAGGGAATATTCGGAGTGAATTGTCTATTACGGCTTGTATTGCCTAGAGCTGTAATCGTGGAACGTGGATTGACAACCGTTCCGTTTGTTTCAGATACATTACGCGATTTGCGCTTACGTCTCAAAGAAGTAGAAGACCAGCCGGTCACTTATTGCTTAACTCATGAAGCGGCTGTAGTGGCTCCTGATACTCCTCTTGTCGAAACTTTATTAACTCTTTATCGAACACGAACCAGTGTACCTGTAGTGGAACCGCATACCGGAATCCTGGTAGGTATGATCTCTTACTTCGATGTGGGCGCTAAAATCCTTGAGCAGGAAATCTAAATGCAGCAAGCAACAAGCATTGAAGTAATTTTTGGCTGGGACTCTATCTGGTTTGCCGGTGTGTTGTTTGCTTTGACATATTTAATAATCGTTACGGATCGAATTAATCGAGCTATTGTTGCATTATTCTCAGCGAGTCTCATGATACTGGGTGGGGTATTAACACAAAAAGCAGCCATGGACGGTGTTGATTTTAACACGCTGGGTTTATTGACCGGCATGATGGTCATCGTAGCGATTACACGACGCTCTGGTGTGTTTCAATTTCTCGCTGTGTGGTCTGCTAAGCAAGTTAAGGCGGACCCATGGGGTATATTAGTAATGTTGGTATTTGTGACGGCCCTGTTGTCTGCATTACTAGATAATGTCACCACAGTATTGTTAATCGCGCCAGTCACTTTACTTATTTCAGAAGCCCTTCGGATTAAACCTTATCCTTTTTTGTTCGCCGAGATATTTGCATCTAATATCGGCGGTGCTGCCACCTTAATCGGTGATCCACCCAACATCATGATTGGTTCTGCGGTTAATCTGAGTTTCAATGATTTTCTCTTTAATCTTGGTCCTCCAGTCGTTATCGTCCTAATAGTAACTTTAATACCGTTTTATCTAATCTGGGGTCGCTCGATGCATGCGACACAAGCAGATCGTCAACGGGTATTGAATTATAACGAATGGGAAGCTATTACGGACTCAAGATTACTCTGGCAATCCTTGTTTGTGATTAGTTTGGTGTTGGCCGGCTTTGTTGTCGGGCATCATTTGAATTTTATGCCGGCATCTATTGCTATGTTTGGCGCTGCGTTATTATTATTATTAGATAATCTTCCGCGTAAATCTGCTGATCAGATTAAATCAGTACACACCACTTTTTCCGAAGTGGAATGGGTAACTATTTTTTTCTTTTTAGGTTTATTCATTATTGTGCATGGCATAGAAAGCACAGGACTGCTATCTATGCTGGCTGACAACATTCTTGAATGGACAAGTGGTGATTCGTTTAATACATCTAGCGCTATATTATGGGGTTCTGCTGTTGCCTCGGCATTGGTAGATAATATTCCATTCGTGGCAGCGATGATTCCGCTTATCAAGTCGATGGGGCCTTCATTTGGCGGGCAGGAAGGACTGATGCCATTGTGGTGGTCACTGGCACTGGGTTCCTGTTTTGGGGGTAATGGTTCACTGATCGGGGCTAGCGCTAATCTAATTGTGGCAGGTTTTGCAGAACGCTCTGGTCATCCAATTAGTTTCCTGCATTTTATACTGGGTGCATTTCCACTGATGTTGTTGAGTATTTTAATCAGCAATATATACATCTATCTTCGCTATTTTTAGCGCCATGCTCGCATCACAGCTCATACCAGGTGCTCGATATGGACATCAAAAATTCACATTTAAAGAGCATAATTAATCATTGCGCACTATTTGGGTGCCTGTTGCATTGATGCTTGCTGAACCAATCGTAAAAAACTGTAGCAACAACAGGTTGTTACATGTCTTAGCTAATCTAGCTTGTTTAGGTATGATTCTTGAAAGGAAGACTATATAAAAGAGCGACTGTATGTTGCAAGTAGGTGATTTAGCAAATCCCATGGCAGTTGCAGTGTATTGTGAAGGAGTAATATAGATGTCAATGTTGGCAAATGCTGAGTCGATTTGTTATGTGTATTCATTCAATGATGGGGATGGACACAATAAACAACTATTGGGTGGCAAGGGTGCCAACCTTTGTGAAATGACCCAAATCGGGATTAATGTTCCCCCTGGATTTGTAATCAGTACGGAAGCCTGTCTTGCCTACCTTGATACTAGCGATAAAAGCCTGCCGCCGGGTGTGATGGATGAAGTCAGGCTTCAGATCGCCCAACTCGAACAAGCCACTGGCAAGGGTTTTGGTAATGTGGATAACCCACTGCTTGTCTCCGTGCGATCCGGCTCGGCGCTTTCCATGCCAGGCATGATGGATACAATCCTGAATCTTGGTTTAAATACAAAAACATTGCCTGGCTTGATAAAGCAAACAGGTAATGAACGTTTTGCCTATGATGCCTATCGTCGATTTATTCAGCTTTATGGGAAAGTCGCTCTGGGTATTGCCGATGAGGAATTTGACGAGCCTTTCGAAGAGATTAAGCGCCGGGCAGGGGTCAAGGCGGATATCGGTTTAACAGCCGAACATTTACAGGAAATTAGTCATACGTTCCTCGATGTTGTTAAACAAGTAACAGGTCGTCCCTTTCCTGAAGATGTCTATGAACAACTCGAAATTGCCATAAAAGCCGTGTTTAACTCGTGGATGGGTAAGCGTGCGATCGATTACCGGCGTGAATTCAATATTACCCCTGAGATGGCTAACGGAACTGCTGTTAATATTGTGACTATGGTATTTGGCAATATGGGTATGGATAGTGCCACTGGTGTTGGCTTTACTCGAAATCCTGCCACAGGTGAAAACCTAATGTTTGGTGAATACCTGGTTAACGCACAGGGCGAAGATGTCGTTGCCGGTATACGTACACCAAAACCGGTGCAGGAACTTGAACAGGAAATGCCAG
>CAMYMO010000145.1 GCA_947259425.1 uncultured Ectothiorhodospiraceae bacterium
GGCCCATGAGCTCGATGTGCCTAAATCGTTGATTGATAATGAATCACAGGCCCTGGTACAACAAATGATGGGCAATATGCAGCAACAAGGTATGGACCCTGCGCAAATGAAACTGGCACCGGAGATGTTTGAAGGTGAAGCAAGGCGTCGTGTTACCTTAGGTTTGATTATGGCTGAAATCGTTAAACAAGAGGGCTTAACCGCCGATGAAGCCTTAGTGAAGAAAAAAGTGGATTCAATCGCCGAGCCTTATGAGCATTCAGATCAGGTCGTTCAGTATTATTATGGCGATAAAAATCGTCTGGCTGAGGTTGAATCGTTGGTGATTGAAGAACAAATAGTCGATTGGGTGCTAGCAAAGGCCAAAACCAGTGATAAATCTATGACTTTTAACGAAATTATGTATCCAAAAGGCCAAAAATAGGCTTGAATTACCTCAATAATAACCTCTTAAAGGAAGCTAGCACGTGACCGATAGAATTCAGTATATGGAAATGACAAATCAAATCCAAAATCAAGTGGTACCCAGCGTCATTGAATCCACCTCGCGGGGTGAGCGTATCCAGGATATTTACTCGCGGTTGCTCAAAGAACGGGTGATTTTTATTGTCGGCCAGGTCGAAGATTATATGGCCAATTTGATCGTGGCTCAGATGTTGTTTTTGGAATCTGAAAACCCGGATAAGGATATTCACGTTTACATTAATTCACCAGGTGGCTCCGTCACGGCGGGGATGTCGATTTATGACACCATGCAGTTTATTAAGCCGGATGTCAGCACCATGTGTGTAGGATTGGCAGCCAGTATGGGTGCGGTTTTATTGACCGCAGGCACAGCAGGTAAGCGCTTTGCATTGCCTCATGCCAGAACCATGATTCACCAGCCTTTGGGCGGTTTTCAGGGGCAGGCCTCTGATATTGAGATTCATGCTAAGGAAATTTTAAGTACTCGAGAGCGTTTAAACGCGGTTCTCGCTAAGCATACCAATAAGCCGATGGACCAGATATCAAGTGATACTGATCGGGATTTTTTTATGAGTGCTGATGAGTCTGTTGAATACGGATTGATCGATAAAGTGTTACATAACCGCACTGAAGAGCCCGAATCCTAAGTTTTGGGAAGTGTGAGACCATTTTATTTTAATGGGCTTAATTTGAACCGCGGCACAGGATTTCGGTCGAAATTGGGCTAAGTTTATACAATTAGATAAAAAATATCCCTTTTAGATAAGGGCTTGAAATATCGGTGATTTAGATGCATTGTAAATACATCACCTGATGAATGATGACGAGGTAGTGACAAATGAGTGATGACAAGAACAGTTCTGGCGAAAACGGCAAATTGCTGTACTGTTCCTTTTGCGGCAAAAGTCAGCATGAGGTTCGCAAACTAATCGCAGGGCCTTCTGTCTTCATTTGTGATGAATGTGTTGAACTCTGTAATGACATCATTCGTGAAGAGGTTCAAGAACAGGCTTCATCAGTTGGCGGTAAAAAATTACCGACACCACGAGAAATCGATGCCATCCTTGACGAATATGTTATTGGTCAAACCAGCGCGAAAAAGGTGTTGGCAGTGGCGGTTTATAATCATTATAAACGTCTTGAAACTGGCCAGCGCAAGGATGATGTCGAGCTATCCAAGTCCAACATACTATTAATAGGACCTACCGGTAGCGGTAAAACCTTATTAGCAGAAACACTGGCTCGATTGTTAAATGTGCCGTTTACGATTGCGGATGCCACCACCTTAACCGAAGCCGGTTATGTGGGTGAAGATGTTGAAAATATCATTCAAAAGTTATTACAAAAATGTGATTACGATGTCGAAAAGGCACAAACGGGTATCGTTTACATCGATGAAATCGATAAGATTTCACGTAAATCCGATAATCCATCCATCACCCGCGATGTGTCCGGTGAAGGTGTGCAACAGGCCTTATTGAAATTGATTGAAGGCACGGTTGCCTCGGTTCCACCTCAAGGTGGTCGCAAACATCCGCAACAGGAATTCTTGCAGGTCGATACCGGCAATATATTATTTGTTTGCGGCGGTGCTTTTGCGGGGCTAGATAAAATTATTCGTGAGCGTTCAGAGAAGGGTGGTATTGGTTTTGCTGCAGAAGTAAAAAGCAAAGATGACTCTAAGAGTTTGAGTGATGTTCTGCATTCTGTTGAGCCCGAAGATTTAATTAAATACGGTTTAATCCCGGAATTTGTTGGACGTTTGCCGGTTGTTGCAACGTTAAGTGAATTGGATGAAGATGCCTTGGTTCAGATTCTGACCGAACCGAAGAATGCATTAACCAAACAATATCAAAAATTGTTTGAGATGGAAGGTTGCGACCTGGAATTTCGTGAAGATGCTTTACTGGCAGTATCACGTAAAGCGATGGAACGTAAAACCGGCGCGCGTGGTCTGCGCTCCATTCTTGAACATGTCTTGCTTGATACCATGTACGATTTACCCTCCATTGAAAATCTGGAGAAAGTAGTGATCGATGATTCTGTTATCAACGCCGAAGGTAAACCCATCCTCATCTACGAGGGTTCGGATCAAATCGCTGCATCCGACGATCGATAGTCATCTAAACGTCAATTCCCGCATAGACGTTAGGTGAACTTGAAAAAAAGCTCACCCGAACGATTGAATTTCGGGAATACGACTGCATAAAGTCCTTATTGGACCTAACAAACTAATTAACTAGAGAGCATATTATGTCAGACGTTATCGATGAACAGCTCATCACCATGCCCGTTTTACCACTACGCGATGTCGTGGTTTATCCGCACATGGTTATCCCACTTTTTGTTGGGCGCGATAAATCGATCCAGGCGCTGGAATCAGCGATGGAAATCGATAAACAAATTTTACTGGTTGCACAAAAGAGTGCGGCCGAAGATGATCCCAATCCAGAAGATGTCTATGAAATCGGGACCATCTCAACCATTCTACAATTACTAAAACTTCCTGATGGTACCGTTAAAGTCTTAGTCGAAGGCGTAAAGCGTGCGCGTATTGTTCACTTTGTTGCGAACAATGAATTCTTTAATGCGCAACTCGTATCGATTGAAGAAAACGAAGAAGACGAACGTGAGGCTGAAGTTTTGGTTCGCTCGCTGGTGACTCAATTTGATCAGTACGTGAAATTAAATAAAAAAGTCCCACCTGAAATACTGACATCATTATCCAGCATTGATGATCCAAGTCGTTTGGTCGACACGATTGCGGCACATATGTCACTCAAAATCGATGAGAAACAAAAGATCCTTGAGATCGAAGATCTGCGTGAGCGTTTTGAGCACATGATGGCGATGATGGAATCCGAAATCGATTTATTGCAAGTCGAGAAACGAATTCGTGGCCGCGTGAAAAGACAAATGGAAAAAAGCCAACGCGAGTACTATTTGAATGAGCAGATGAAGGCCATTCAAAAAGAATTGGGTGAGATGGATGATGTTCCGAATGAAATAGAAGAACTGGAAACCAAGATCGAAAAGGCGGGTATGTCGAAAGAGGCCAAGGCCAAAGCGACGAGTGAATTACAAAAACTGAAGATGATGTCGCCGATGTCGGCTGAAGCGACCGTGGTGCGTAACTACCTGGATTGGGTAGTGGGTGTGCCCTGGAAGAAACGTACTAAAGTGCGTCATGATATAGCCAAAGCCGAAGAAGTATTAGAGGCCGATCACTATGGTCTGGAGAAAGTTAAAGAACGTATTCTAGAATATCTGGCCGTGCAAACACGCATGAAGAAAATGAAAGGTCCTATTTTGTGCTTGGTTGGACCACCGGGTGTGGGTAAAACCTCATTAGGTCAATCCATTGCACGTGCAACCAACCGAAAATTTATGCGCATGGCATTAGGTGGTGTACGTGATGAAGCCGAAATCCGTGGCCACCGTCGTACTTATATCGGATCGATGCCTGGTAAGATCATTCAGAATCTGACTAAAGTTGGCACGCGTAATCCGCTGTTTTTACTTGACGAGATCGACAAGATGGCAATGGATTTCCGTGGTGATCCTGCATCCGCTCTACTTGAAGTATTGGATCCGGAACAAAATCACACCTTCAATGACCATTACATGGAAGTGGATTATGACCTTTCAGAGGTCATGTTTGTCGCGACCTCAAATACAATGAATATCCCTGGTCCATTACTGGATCGTATGGAAGTGATTCGCCTGTCAGGTTATACCGAAGACGAGAAAGTGAATATCGCCCAACGGTACCTGGTTGCCAAACAGAAAAAAAATAATGGTCTAAAAGATGACGAGATCGAAATTAAGGAAGAAGTGATTCGCGATATTGTTCGTTACTATACTCGTGAAGCGGGTGTACGTAACCTGGAAAGAGAGATCGCGAAGATTTGCCGGAAGGTAGTTAAAGAAGTGTTATTACATCCAACTGAAGAAACCATTGTGGTGACTTCCGAAGATCTTGAGAAATATTTGGGTGTGCAGCGTTTCCGTTTCGGTTTGGCCGAGGAAAACGATCAAGTCGGACAGGTTACCGGACTGGCCTGGACCGAAGTGGGCGGTGAATTGTTGACGATTGAAACGGCATTGATGCCGGGTAAAGGAAAACATAACGTCACCGGTCAATTGGGTGATGTAATGAAAGAATCTATCCAGGCGGCACTGACGGTTGTGCGCAGTCGTTCATCGGTGTTGGGCATTATTCCGGACATATTCGATAAAAATGATATCCACGTGCATGTACCAGAGGGTGCCATTCCGAAAGACGGTCCGAGTGCCGGTATTGGTATGTGTACCGCATTGGTTTCTGTTCTGACTGATATCCCTGTGCGTGCCGATGTGGCCATGACGGGTGAAATCACGTTGCGTGGCGAAGTATTACCGATTGGTGGACTAAAAGAAAAATTACTGGCGGCACGACGTGGTGGAATTAAAACGGTATTGATTCCTGATGAAAATCGTCGTGATTTAAAGGACATACCAGATAACGTAAAGGAAGAACTGGAGATTATTCCTGTGAAATGGATAGACGAAGTGCTTGATCTGGCTCTAACCGAGACACCTAAAGCATTGTCTGAAGAAGAAAAGGCTAAGGCCGCGGTTGATAAGGAAAATCAGGAAAAAGAGTCGAGCCAGAACTCGATCCGGACCCATTAGTCAAACTATTTTTTAGCTTAATTTATCTTAAATTAGAACTAACACGCTTGACCGAAATCAGTTGCTTGGTATAACTTTAGGCAATTCGAATAACTTGGTCGCTGTTAATAAGCGGCTATAACCAGACATTAACAAAAAAAAGGGGAGCATTTCGTGAATAAAGCCGAACTAATTGATGCCGTAGCAGAAGGTGCAGATATTTCAAAGGCGGCTGCGACTCGCGCAGTTGATACGTTTGTCGAGTCAGTGACAAATACGTTAAAAAATGGAGATCAGGTTACCTTAGTTGGTTTTGGTACTTTTTCTGTCCGTCCTCGTGCTGCTCGCCAGGGCCGCAATCCGCGTACGGGCGAAACAATTAATATCCCTGCTTCAAATAATCCTGCTTTTAAGGCTGGCAAAGCGCTTAAGGATGCCGTAAACTAGCGCGCCTTCGGAACACGCGGGGCGCTTAGCTCAGCTGGGAGAGCATCGCCCTTACAAGGCGAGGGTCGCAGGTTCGATCCCTGCAGCGCCCACCAAATTTTGTGGGTGGCGCGTTGTTCGAAGTTATCTATCTAGTCGACTAGTGCAGTAGCACCAAAATAGTTGTTCGTAGTAGATGTTTAGAGTCACTGGATGGACCGGTAGTTCAGCTGGTTAGAATGCCGGCCTGTCACGCCGGAGGTCGCGGGTTCGAGTCCCGTCCGGTCCGCCATTATTTATGCAAAGGTGCGGTGAAAACCGTGCCTTTTTGCTTTTTTATAGAATGTGTTTTTTATAAAATTACAAATTAAAATAATTAATCAAAGTAGATTCATCTCATGCTGCAATTAATTCGAGAAAATGCACAAGGAATCGTAATCTGGGTAATTGTTGGTTTTATTATCCTGGGTTTATCTTCATTTATTCTTAGTTCGTATCTTGGTGGCAATGTTAAAACCTATGTCGCTAAAGTTAACGATACCGAAATATCCGATCGCCAGTTCCGTATCGCTTACAATAATCGCCAAGCCCAGCTACAGCAGCAGTTGGGTGAAAATTTTTCTCGTTTCTTTAACGAAAGCATGCTCCGCAGTTCAGTAATTAACGGCATGGTCAACAATGAATTACTGAACCAGCTTTCATACGAGGCGGGATTCAGGGTTGGGCCCGATCAGGTTCAGCAAGAGCTGTCCAAGGTTCCTTTATTTCAGGATGAAAACGGTCGATTTTCTAACGAAAAATTTGCCGGTTTTGTTCAACAATATGGTTATAGTGCCAAGGGGTATGCTCTGGAAGAATCTCAACGCCTGGCGAATAAACAATTACTCGATGGCATCACTAACTCTGCTCTGACATTAAACTCTGATCTGGCCGACTATCAAAAGCTGAACCGCCAACAACGCCATGTTGAGGTGTTGTCTATTACTAAATCAGAAATAGTGAAATCGATTACGGTTAACGAAGATGAAGTAAAAACTTACTATGACACACATGCCGCAGAATTTATGACCGATGAGCAGGTTAAGGTTGACTACCTTGAGTTAAACTTAAAAACTTTAGCGGATGAACAAGAGATTGATATTGATGACGTTAAAGATTTTTATGAAAAAAATAAAGGCCGCTACACGATTAGTGGTGAACGTGAAGCCAGCCATATCCTGATCAAGCTGGATGCAGAAAAAAGAGATGAGCAGGCTGCGCTGGCAAAGTTAGCCGTGATACAAGCAAAATTAAAATCAGGTGAGTCGTTTGCTGAACTTGCTAAACAAAACTCAGATGATAAATTCAGTGCTAAGCAAGGCGGCAAGTTTGGCCGCGTTAACCAGGAGCAGGGCGGTAACCAGGCGTTTAATAGTGCCTTGTTTGCGTTGCAGGCCGAAGGTGATGTGAGCGAGCCAGTACGTACCGAATTTGGTTTTCATTTAATCAAACTGGATAAAATATATCCTGGCAAAGTTAAACCTTTCGAAGAGGTTAAGGCAGCACTAGAACGAGAATTAAAAGGTCAGAAGGCCGAGCGTATTTTTTATGAAAGCCAGACAAAACTGGAAAATTTAACCTATCAGCATCAGGATTCACTTGAGCCGGCAGCTGAAGAACTTAATCTTAAAATAAAAACCAGTCCATTATTTTCTCGCCGTGGTGGTGCGCAAATATTTCGAAATCAGGAAGTGCTAAAAGAAGCGTTCAGCGAAGAAGTTTTACAAGAGTCATTGAACAGTCCAATGGTCAAGCTGAGTGATGATCATGTAATTGTTCTGCGTTTAAAACAACACCAGCCGGCTAAACTGAAATCGTTTGAACAAGTGAAACGTTTTGTTGAGAACAAGCTTAAGCAGGACAAAGCGACAAAACTTATTGCAACGATGGCTGGCGAAAAGCTCGAAAAGCTGAACGCAGGAACAGCTGCGAACACGCTGGTTGAAGCTGAAAAAATTACCTGGCTGGAGTATGGGTTTATTGGTCGACAATCGAAATATGATCATGCTCAAAATGATAAACAAAAAGCAGCTCAAGCCAAGATCAAATCTGAACTGCGCCGTGCCGTATTTTCTTTGCAAAAACCCGCTAAAGATAATCCTATTATTCATTCTATGACCGCGAGCAATGGCGATGCACTGCTGGTTATATTGAATGCGGTACGTGATAACCCGATACAAGAAGAAGCTTCAGTCATGGAAGCCATGCAAAAACAATTATCGCAAACGATCGGCACAGCAGATAGTGAATCAGTCGTCAGCTATATGCGCTCGCAAAGTGATATTGATATCAATAACACACAAAATGAAGCTCAGTAGCTGAATTTTCAATGGGGTCAGACACCATTGAGATAACTTGTTATTACCGCTTTAGCAATCAAGTTTTCAATGGTGTCTGACCCCATTGAAGCAGAGGGACTTGTTTCATGCCTAAGCTTCAACTTCATTGGCAAATCTTAATCGCTATCTGCCTGGCCATTCTGGTTGGTTATCTCTCTAACAAACAATCGACATTTCTAGGCATCCATTTGCTCTCGGTTTTTGACTTTATCGGAACCATGTTTATGAATGCGTTGAAGATGGTTATCGTACCTTTGATTGCCTCATCGATTATTACCGGTATAGCGGGCATTGGCGGAAGTCACGGTCTGGGTCGTATGGGTGGTAAAACAATTTTGTATTACATGACGACCAGTCTATTTGCAATCATGGTTGGATTGGTTGTGGTTAACATGGTCGAACCGGGTATTGTCGATGGCGAACCAATACGTGACATCATCAAAGTCAGTGATGAACAAATTGAAATGGCGAAAGCCAAGGTCGATGGTAAAGAGGCGGGCAGTGTTGCCGATATCTTTTTACGTATGGTGCCGCCCAATATTGTCACCGCATCGGCAGAAGGGCAAATGCTTGGCTTGATATTCTTTTGCATCCTGTTTGGATTTTTCATTACTAAAATCCCGGACGCATATGCAGAAGCTCAATATAACTTCTGGCAGGGCATGTATGAAGTGATGTTGAAAATTACCGATTTCATTATCAAGTTTGCACCGATCGGAATTTTTGGTCTGATTGCTTCGGTGGTGATTGGCCTGGATAAAGATTCGGATGATATGAATCGAATGGCCGCCGCATTAGGGAGTTTTACCGGTACCGTCATTGTCGCGCTTGCCATCCATATGTTTATCACCATGCCCTTGATGTTAAAGTTTTTAGCACGAGTGAATCCATTAAGACATTTCAAGGCGATGGCACCGGCGATGTTAACCTCGTTTTCGACCGCATCGTCTTCGGCAACTTTGCCGATCACACTCGATTGCGTGGAAAAGAATGCCAAGGTTTCGAATCGCACCAGTTCATTTGTTTTACCATTAGGTGCAACCATCAACATGGATGGCACGGCCCTGTATGAATGTGTTGTCGCGATCTTTATATTTCAGGCCTTCGGTTATGATTTAACCTTTACTCAGCAATTTCTGATTGTATTTACCGCCTTGATGACATCCATAGGTGTTGCTGGTATCCCGGCCGCATCTTTAATTGCGATTATGATTATTCTCAAAGCCGTCGGCTTGGATGATGCGTCTGCCAGCGCAGGTTTGGCCATGGTGTTGGTGGTCGATCGGGTTCTGGATATGTGTCGAACTTCAGTGAATGTGTTTAGTGATTCCTGTGGCGCGGTAATTATTGGTAAGAGTGAAGGTGAGGAAGGAATCCTTGCCGATGAACAACCGGCAAAGGCTTAGGAAAGAATAAGGATACTTTACCCGCAGGGCACCTTACCCGCAGGGCACCTTACCCGCGGGGCACGTTTCCCGCGAAGGCGGGAATCCATATAGATTCAGATTCCAGTCTCGGCGGGTAATGTGCTGCGGGGCTAAGAGTGCCCCGGGGGTAAACCTGGGGCTCTGATGATAACAATACAGTTTTTAACAGACGGTGTTTTTAAACATCCAGCGGACGCATACCAATGATGTGATAACCGGAATCCACGTATAAAACATCCCCGGTCATTCCCGAAGCCAGATCCGAGCACAAAAAGGCAGCAACATTTCCAACTTCTTCAATCGTGACGTTTCGACGCATCGGCGCCGTGTGTTCCACTTCATCAAGCATGCGACGGAAATTATTGATACCAGCGGCAGCCAGCGTCTTGATTGGACCTGCTGAGATGGCATTGACTCGGATACCATCTGGTCCCAGGCTTTGAGACATATAGCGTACATTGGCTTCTAACGAGGCCTTGGCTAGACCCATTACGTTATAGTTCGGCATTGCCCGTATCGCACCAAGATAGCTGAGCGTCAGTAACGAACCATCACGACCTTCCATCATATTGCGGCCGGCCTTGGCCAGTGCGGCAAAGCTGTATGAACTGATTTCATGTGCAGTCCGGAAACCATCACGACTGACATTGTCTAAATAATCACCTTCCAACTCATTTTTGGGGGCAAAGGCCACCGAATGAACAATCACATCCAGGCCATCCCAGTAGTCGTCTAATCGGTCGAAGACTTTGTCGATTTCTTCATCACTGCTCACGTCACACGGGACGACAATCTCAGAATTAAGCTCAGCGGCCATCTTCTCGACCCGGCCTTGTAGCTTCTCATTTTGGTAGGTAAAGGCCAATTCGGCGCCTTCGCGACGCATAGCCTGTGCAATACCCCAGGCGATAGAACGATTGCTTGCGAGTCCGACAATCAGTACTCGTTTGTTCTGCATAAAACCCATAATTTGACCTTCTGTGTAGTTTTGAAATGTGACATAGCTGAAATTTGGCTAACGATAACAAATATTCTCGAAAGATAAAAACCTTTTAAATTCAATTTCTTTTGAGTGAAACTTTAAACGTTATAGACCATTTGGTTTGTTAAAGAGTTGTTGTTTGTTGACTTGATGCGCTGTGGTAAACAAGCAACAATAAGCCATGTTTCGACCTCATAACCTTATTATTGCCCTAGTTATTCTGTTTGTCAGTGACGTAAATTTTGTCGACCACGTCGTTGCTGCAAGCCAATCGGCAGAACACTCAGCGGCGCAACAAAACATTAAACAAATCTTGCATCGAGGAAATGGTTCTGAGCCGCAAAGCCTGGATCCACATAAATCCGAAGGTGTACCGTCCGCTAATATTCAGCGTGATCTTTATGAAGGCCTGATTAGTGAATCGCCATCCGGTGAATTAGTACCTGGGGTGGCTCAAAGCTGGAAGATTAGCGAGGACGGACAGCGTTATGTGTTTGAGTTACGAAAAGAAGCGCGCTGGTCAAATGGTGACCCGGTTAGCGCTGCTGACTTTGTCTACAGTTGGCAACGCATTGTCGATCCTAAGACCGGTTCTTTTTATGCGCAAACACTCGCACCGATACTCAATGCAGAGGCCATTATTCAGGGCAAACAACCGGCCAGTACATTAGGGGTTAAAGCCATTAATGATCATCAGCTCGAGGTCTTGTTAAAAGGGCCAACGCCGTATTTCCTCGGTTTGTTGACACATTCATCGACCTATCCGGTGCATCAAAAGAGTGTTGAACGACATGGCGATAAATTTGCGCGTGTTGGGAATTTAATAAGTAATGGTCCGTTCGTGTTAAAAGAATGGGCGGTACAATCCCATATCCTGTTAACACGAAATCGACATTATTGGGACAATGCGAACACGCGGCTTGAGCAGGTTTATTATTATCCTATCGATAATCAGGCGAGTGAATTAAAACGTTATCGAGCGGGTGAATTGCATATAGCGGAGTCCTTGCCATTATCGCAAATACCCTGGTTACGTAAAAATCTGCCGGATGATCTTCGCATAAGCCATTATCTGGGCATTTATTATCTTGGTTACAACCTGGTTCGAGCGCCATTTAAAGATAATAAGAAATTACGCCAGGCCTTATCCATGGTGATCGATCGGGAAATCTTAACCAATAAAATACTCAAGACCGGCGAGACACCAGCTTATAGCTGGGTACCTCCAAACGTGGCCAATTATGAAATACAGGAATACGATTGGAAGTCATGGCCCAAACAAAAACGGATCGAAACGGCAAAGGCATTATTTAAACAGGCTGGTTATGGTAAGGATAAACCGTTAACAGTTGAGATTCGCTATAACACCAGTGAGAATCATAAAAAGGTCGCGATTGTGGTTGCCTCAATGTGGAAAAAACATTTAGGGGTTAAGACAAAACTGCATAATGAGGAATGGAAGGTATTCCTGGCGAATCGCAAAGCAAAAAAAGTGACAGAGATCTTTCGTGCTGGCTGGATCGCAGATTATAACGATGCGTTTAGTTTTGCTGAATTAATGCATTCGCAACACGGCGTGAATGACAGTGGTTACAACAATCCACAATACGATGATCTGTTAGCAAAATCCGCACAAGAATCTGACCCGGAAAAACGCAAGCAGCTTCTGCAAGCAGCGGAAAAGATTCTATTAGAAGGTTATCCGGTAATCCCGATTTATTATTATATGAGCAAACATCTGGTTAAACCCTATGTTGGAGGTTACGAGGATAACGTGATGGATCATCATCATAGTAAACATATGTATATTAAGGCTCATTAGTAATCGGATGTTAACTTATTTTTTTCGACGCTTACTGGGTGCCATCCCAACCATTTTTTTAATTATCCTGATTAGTTTCTTTTTGATTCGTCTGGCCCCGGGGGGACCGTTTGATTTTGACCGAAGCCTGGCCCCTGAGATTCAGGCAAATTTAAATGCACAATACCATTTAGATAAACCGGTTTATGTCCAGTTTGGTTATTATTTTCGAGATATCCTGCAGGGTGATTTTGGGCCGTCATTCCAATATAAAAATTACACGGTCACTGAATTAATAGCTCAAGGTTTTCCGGTTTCATTACAACTCGGTTTAATGGCCATGTTGTTAGCGTTATTAATGGGTTGCAGTGCCGGAATGTTTGCTGCGTATAAACAAAATTCTCGAATGGATTATTTTGTGATGACGATTTCTATGACCGGTATTTCAATCCCGAACTTTGTCATTGCACCATTATTGATTTTGATTTTTGCCGTTGGTTTTACCTTATTGCCGGCGGGGGGGTGGAATAGCGGTGCACTGGAAAATCAAATCCTGCCGATCATTACCTTGGCCTTACCACAGATCGCCTACATCGCCCGTATTAGTCGTAGCAGTATGATCGAGGTTTTGAGAATGCCGTATATCCGTACGGCTTATTCAAAAGGTCTCTCCAGTTTTTATATCGTCACGCGACATGCGATGAAACCGACTTTGTTGCCGGTTATTTCTTATCTTGGCCCAGCCATCGCCGGGGTGATCACCGGTTCAGTGGTGGTTGAACAGATATTTGGTATTCCTGGATTAGGTCGTTACTTTATTCAAGGCGCATTGAATCGTGACTATACGTTAGTGATGGGTGTTGTGGTTTTTTACGGGATTCTGATCATTGTTTTAAATTTGATCGTCGATCTGCTTTATGGTTGGTTAGACCCGCAGATTCGTTTACAAGGACGCGCTGGTGCCGGTTAACGTTGACATGACCTTAACTGAAAGCCCTCCGGAATCGGTTTGGCGTCGTGTGTGGTTACGACTAAAACAAAATCGTGCGGCTTTAGTTAGCATGAGTTTAATCGTCGTGGTGATTGTCGCGGCGATTATTGGACCCATGTTATCAAGTTATAATGTCGAAGATATAGACTATGACGCGATTGCCATTGCACCCTCTATTTCAACGGGGCATTTTTTCGGTACCGATAGCCTGGGCAGGGATCTATTTGTTCGCACCATGGAAGGCAGTCGTATTTCATTATTAATAGGGGTCGTTGCCACCCTGGTGAGCCTGGTGATTGGCATTCATTATGGCGCGGTAGCCGGTTATTATGGTGGCCGGGTCGATGCCATTATGATGCGTTTTGTCGACATTTTATATTCCATGCCGTTTATGTTTTTCGTTATCTTGCTGATGGTATTTTTTGGTAGAAATATATTTTTAATCTTTATCGCGATTGGTGCGATCAATTGGTTAGATATTGCCAGGATAGTACGTGGACAGACATTAAGTTTAAAACAACAGGGGTATGTCGAGGCGGCGAGAATCTATGGCGCCAGTCATTGGCAGATCATTAAAAAACACATCATTCCGAACTTTATTGGGATTGTCATTGTTTATATTACCTTGACGATTCCACAGGTTATTTTAGTTGAATCCTTTTTAAGTTTTCTTGGCCTGGGTATCCAGGAGCCGATGACGAGTTTAGGGGCTTTGGTGAGTGACGGCGCAGAAGAAATGGAAAGCTCGAGTTGGATGCTGATTTTCCCGGCCGTGCTTTTATCCTTGCTCTTGTTTTGTTTTAATTTTATTGGCGATGGTTTGCGCGATGCGATCGATCCCAAACAAGTAAATTAATATGACGCCATTATTATCGACGAAAAATATTTCGATACGTTTTAACACGGCGAAAGGAACCGTCTATGCGGTGAATGAGGTTGATATACAGCTTAAAAAAGGTGAAGTATTAGGTATCGTTGGTGAGTCTGGCAGCGGTAAAACGCAATTGATGCTTAGCTTGATTAAGCTGTTACCAGAAAACGCAGAAATCTGCGGGCAAGTAAATTACGATAACCATAATCTATTAGAGGCCTCGCAGGCACAGATCAATAAAATTCGTACTGAAGAGATTGCGATGATCTTTCAGGACCCAATGTCATGTTTAAATCCTTACTTAAAAATATCGACTCAATTAATTGAGGCATTATTACTTGAGGGTAAGGTAAATAAGTCAGAGGCATTGCAACAGGCGATTGCCATGCTTAAAAAGGTTCAAATCCCGAATGCCGAACAACGAATTCATGCTTACCCTTATCAACTTTCTGGTGGTATGCGTCAACGAGTCATGTTGGCGATGGCGCTGTTACGCAAACCTAAGATTTTAATTGCGGATGAACCGACAACCGCACTCGACGTCACCGTGCAAGCCGAAATTTTACAATTATTGAAACAGTTAACGAAAGAATACGGCTTGAGTGTGTTATTTGTAACCCATGATTTAAGCATCGTCGCCGGGCAATGTGATCGCGTGGTCGTCATGTATGCGGGTAAAGTGGTAGAGCAGGCCAGTGTGGATGAGCTTTTTTACCGGGCAAAACACCCTTATACCCAGGGGCTGTTAGCATCCGCACAAAGCCAATCGGGGATGAGTGATAAACTCATTAGCATCGCCGGGCAGGTTCCAGCTAATAATAAATTATTGATGGGTTGTCCTTTTTATCAACGCTGTGAGCAGCGTATTGAACCTTGTGCTAATCGAATGCCTATTTTATCAGGCAATGACATGCATTCACAGGCTTGCCATTTATATGACTAGCCAGAACAACACTTTAATCGAAGTAAAACAATTATCGGTTGCCTTTCCGATGCAGTCAGCTCAGCTGTTTAGCCTAAAAAAATCGATGTTCAAGGCGTTAGACGATGTGAGTTTTGATATTAAACAAGGGACCACGCTGGGCATCGTTGGCGAATCAGGCTCAGGCAAAACCACCCTGGCAAAAGCACTGGTTGGATTGATAACATCGACCTCAGGTAAAGTGAGTGTGTCTGAGAGTATTATAGCAACACGCGATATCCAGTTTGTTTTTCAGGATCCGCTGGCGGCGCTCAATCCTCGTATGAGCGTCGAACAACTGATTCTTGAACCCCTCGATTATCAGCATAAGCAAGTACCGAATACAGCCCCTCCATCTCGCCAAGAAAAGCTTAAAGAAACCATGGAGCAGGTCGGTCTGGATTATTCGCAACGCCATCGTTATGCGCATGAATTCTCAGGGGGGCAGTGTCAGCGAATCGGTATTGCCCGGGCGATGATAACCAGCCCG